>DATNKY010000475.1:0-4385 GCA_035603155.1 Solirubrobacteraceae bacterium | reverse complement strand
TTTGTGAAGAGATGAAGCATGAGTGGCGCTATCTGCACGATCTCATGGTGGAGGGGATCGGTGGGCTGATCTCGTTCTTGCAGGACCGGCTTGGCGACGATGGCGTGGCCGACGCATGGGTGTACGGCCAGGGGCGAGGCTGGCGACGCGACGTCGAGACGATCGCGAGCCGCGATCGTAAGCAGATCGTGCACGCGCTGGCGGCGACATGGCGCGCGCATTCGTGCAGTGGCACCGGTCCGCATCCGGGCGCTTTTCGGATAACCGAGGACCGCGAGAAGTTCACATTCGAGATGAACCCGTGCGGGTCCGGTCAACGGCTGGTGCGGATGGGGCGCTACGAGGGACCAGGCGCGCTTGGCGTCACCCGGTCTGGCCATGACTGGAGCTATGGGCGGGAGGGGTTTCCTCTGTACTGCACCCACTGCTCCTTTATGAACGAGTCGCTGCCGATTCGGTGGATCGGCTATCCGCTGTACCCGAGCGATCCGCCGGATGATTTTGGGCGCGATCCGTGCACCTGGTACTGGTATAAGGATCCGGCCGACATTCCCGAGCGTCACTGGACGCGCTATGGCGTCGCCCGCGATGGCGGTGGAGTCGATGAGCGCTAGCACCGTGCCCGGTGGCCGGCGAGTCATCGTCACAGGCGCGGTCGGTGGCGTCGGCCGAGCGATCGTTGAGTCACTCGCCGAGAACGATTGTCATGTCGCGGCGTGTGACCTTCCTGGCACGGCTGTGACAGACGTCATCGGAGCGGAGATCACCGCGACGTTCGACGTCCGCGATCAAGTGGCGCTTCGAGCGGCGGTCGCCGATGCGATCGCAGGCCTTGGCGGCTGCGACGCGGTGATTGCCAACGCCGGTGTGGTTGACACAATCCACCGCGCCGAGCGGTTCTCCGACGAGGACTGGCGCAAGGACCTCGAGACGAACCTCCACGGCGCGTTCTACCTGGCGCAGGCCGCGTTCGAAGCTCTGGCCGCTTCGGGTGACGGACGTGTTGTACTGATCTCCTCGGCTGGCGCGGAGACCGGAATTCCGGGCCAGGTCGCGTACGGCGCGTCCAAGGCGGGACTGGTAGGCATGGCCAAGACGCTCGCGGCAGAATGGGCCGCGAGGGGCATCCGGTGCAACGTTGTGATGCCCGGGTTCATCGCGACACCGAAGGTGCGGGCAATGCCAAGCGAGGTACGCGCGGCGGTCATCGCCAAAATTCCCCTCCAGCGCTTCGGCGCGACCGATGAGCTCGCCGGCGCCGTCAACTTCCTGCTCTCGCCCGCCGCCGCCTACATCACCGGAGCAGTGCTGCGCGTCGACGGCGGGTTTGGCTTGGCCCTCAGGTGACCGTCCCAAGCACGATCACCGAGAACGACACGCCCTTATCGTAGAAGCAGTGACAGCAGATTGATGCTCGAGGCCGGCGCGCCCCTGCCGCACGTGATGGACCAGGAGCATTTCTCGATGGGCACGGCTGGGCTCGAACCAGCGACCTCTCGCGTGTGAAGCGAGCGCTCTCCCACTGAGCTACGCGCCCGGCGTGTGGGGGGTGGATTCTACGCGCCGGACGCTGGCGCGGCGTGTGGCGTGGGCACGCCCCGCGATGGGCTCAGAGGCGGACGATGTTCTGATCGCGGAGCTTGCGCGTGGCGCCGCGGAGGTCGACGAACAGCGGCGCGCCGGCGACCACCGATCCGAGATCGACCCCGGGATGGGCGGTCACGAGCACGACGGCGTCGGCGTCGGTTACGTCCTCGAACGGGATGCTGCTCATCGCGAACTCGGGCAGGTCGGGCACGAACGGGTCGTGGTAGTTGAGCACCGCGCCGCGCTCGGCGAGCATCTCGATGATCCGCAGCGCGGGCGACTCGCGGGTGTCGCCGACGCCGCCCTTGTAACTGACGCCGAGGATCACGATCCGCGAGCCCTTGACCGGAAGCTCGATGTCGTTGAGGGCCCGCTCGATGCGCTCGACGCAGTGGTAGGGCATCTGCTGGTTGATCTTGCCGGCGAGCTCGATGAACTCGGTCGACATGTGGAACTTGCGCGCGCGCCAGGCGAGGTAGAAGGGGTCGACCGGCAGGCAATGGCCGCCCATCCCGGGCCCGGGCTCAAAGCGCATGAAGCCGTAGGGCTTGGTCGCGGCGGCGTCGATCACCTCCCAGATGTCGATCTTCATCCGCTCGGCGAGGATCGCCAGCTCGTTGACCAGCGCGATGTTGACCGACCGGAAGATGTTCTCGAGCAGCTTCGACATCTCGGCCGCCTCTGGCGACGAGACGCACACGACGTCGTCGCACACGAGCCGGTAGAGCTCGGCGGCGCGCTCGGTGCACCGGGGTGTGATTCCGCCGACGACCTTCGGCGTCGTGCGAAGCGTGTAGTCGGTGCGCCCGGGATCCACTCGCTCCGGGGAGAACGCGACGTTGAGACCGTCGCCGACCCGCAGACCGCGGTGCTCGAGCAGCGGGACGAGCTGCTCGCGCGTCGTGCCGGGGTAAGTGGTCGATTCGAGTACGACAAGCTGTCCGCTCTGGACGACATTCCCCAGCGCGGATCCGGCGGCCAGCAGCGGCCGCAGGTCGGGCTCGCGGTTGGCCGTCAGCGGGGTCGGCACGCAGATCAGCACGGCGTCGGTACGAGCGAGCGGCGCGTAGTGACTCCAGGCCTCGATGTTCGGCAGCGCCGCCCGGAGCCGCTCGGATGTGATGTCCCCGATGTAGGAGTCGCCGGCCTCGATCGCGGCGATCTTCGCCTCGTCGACGTCGACCGCGACCACGTGCTCGCCCGCCTCCGCGAAGGAGACTGCGAGGGGTAGACCGACGTAACCCAGACCTATCACCCCTACGGCCATTGCCAGCGGACGATACAGAGTCGCTACGATCGTGCCCGACCGTGCTAGGCGGGGCGCTAGCGGTGCCCTGTAACCCACAATCCGCTCTAGTGGGGCTGAATTCCCTCTCGAGGGGCACAGGCTCAAGGTCAGCGCCCCCTTGAAGGCGTTGATGGTCAGGTCCCATAGCGATGAAGACCCGTGAACCAGGTCAGGTCCGGAAGGAAGCAGCCTTAAGCGGCCACCTTCAGGCGCCGTGGGAGTGCCCGACCGGAGTCTTCAAGCGGTGGCCGCGCCTCGGGTACGGCTTCGAAGGAGGGTGCACGGTCAACTCCATCGCTGAGGGCGGCGCGGCCCACTGATTTCGGGTAGGCGGCCATCTAGACTCGAAGGTCCGTGTCTACCGGTCCGTCTCTCTACCGTCGCCACCGCCCCCGCACGTTCGCCGACGTCGTCGGCCAGGAGCAGATCGTGCGGACGCTGTCCAACGCCGTCACGCGCGGCAAGGTCCACCACGCGTACCTGTTCGTCGGCTCGCGCGGCACCGGGAAGACGAGCACCGCGAAGATCCTCGCCGCGTGTCTGAACTGTGAGCACGGGCCGACCACGGAGCCGTGTGGCGTCTGCGAGTCGTGCGTCGCGATCGCGAACGCGACCTCGCTCGACGTGATCGAGATGGACGCCGCCTCCAACAACTCGGTCGACGACATCCGAGATCTGCGCGAGAAGGTCGGCTACGCCCCCGTCTCGGGACGGCACAAGATCTACATCCTCGACGAGGCGCACATGCTCTCCCCGCAGGCATGGAACGCGTTTCTCAAGACGCTCGAGGAGCCGCCGCCGCGGACGATCTTCGTGCTCGCGACGACCGAGGCCCAGAAGGTCCTGCCGACCGTCGTCGATCGCTGTCACCGGTTTGACTTCGGCCGCCCGACGGTGGAGCAGGTGGCGACCGTCCTGCACCGGGTCGCCGCCAAGGAGCAGATCGAGGTCGAGCCGGGCGCCGTCGCACAGATTGCCCGCCATGCCACCGGCAGCTTCCGTGACGCACTCGGGACGCTCGAACAGCTGCGCACCTACGCGGGGGATGAGCAGATCAGGTCCGCCGACGTGCTCGCGGTCCTCGGCGTGGCGGATGCCGAGCAGCTGTTCGAAGCGATCGACGCCGTGATCGCACACGATCCGGCAGAGGCACTGCGGGTCGCCGCGCGGCTCACATCGTCGGGCCGCGATCCGGGGCAGCTGATCCGCGATCTGGAGATCCATGGTCGTGAGCTGCTCGCGGTCCAGGTGCTCGAGGAGGTCCCCGAGGAGCTGCGCGTGACCCCCGAGCGCGACGCGCGCCTACTCGCGCAGGCGCAGGCGATCGCAGGCACGGACGTCGTGCGGCTGCTCGAACTCGTCGCCGCCGCGCTGGAGGCGACGGCCAACGGCGCGCAGGCGCGGATCCAGCTCGAACTGATCCTGATCAAGGCCGCCGCGCCCGAGGTCGACCCGTCGACGAAGGCGCTGCTCGCCCGGATCGAGCGGCTCGAGAACGTTTTGCGCAGCG
>DATNKY010000727.1:0-5317 GCA_035603155.1 Solirubrobacteraceae bacterium | reverse complement strand
CGATGGACGTCGCCTGGGACAGCGGCTGCCCGCACCCGAGCGACGGCCGGTGCGCGAGCCGGCTCGGCCGCCGAGGCGGACGGCTCCGATCAGCCGCCCGCCCGCCAGCCACGGATCTCCGCGCCGCCCGCGCGGCTAGGGCACGCGCCGCTGCACCTCGACCGACGCGTCGGACATCACCGGGACCTTCAGCCAGCCCTCGGACGATGACTCGATCAGCGCCAGCATCTCGTCGCGTCCCATGAACGATCGCTCGATCCGGGTCGCGGTCAGCTCCACACCCTGATGAGGCCGCACGCGGTCGCCGGGCCGGACCTCGACGGCCGGGACCGTCTCCCAGCCTTCGGCGCGAGCGCCGCCGTCTGACAGCACCCGCTCGATCGCCGTGGTGACCTCGTCGGACTCCGGGTCCGTGGTCGGGCGAAAGCGCGAGACGACCTCACCGCCCGGCGAGACCAGGAATTTCTCGAAGTTCCAGTCGACGTCACCCGCGCGCCCGTCGCCGTCGGGCGTGTCGACGAGCTTCTCGTACAGGGGGTGGCGGTTGCGGCCGTTGACGTCGACCTTCTCGCTGATCGGAAAGGTGGTGCCGTAGGTGGTCGAGCAGAAAGTCGCGATCTTGTCCTCGGTCTCCGGTTCCTGGTTGGCGAACTGGTTGCAGGGGACGCCGAGGACCGAGAACCCGGCCTCGCCGAAGCGGGCCTGGAGGCGCTCGAGCCCCGCGTACTGTGGCGTCAGTCCGCAGCGCGATGCGACGTTGACCACCAGCACCGTCCGGCCGGCGAGCTCGTCGAGGTCGAGGTCGGCGCCGTCCAGCCCACCCAGTTCAAGGTCAAAGAAGTTGTTGTCCATGTGCACCTCTGCTGCGGTCGAGATCGGTTGGTGGTGGCTCAGCTCGGCGCCGAGGCGGCCGGTGGGCTTGCGGACGACACCGCGACCGGCTCGCCTGCTTCGGGCTCGGCGAGTGGGCCAGCCGTGGCCGGAGCGGGCTCCGGCCGGCGAGACATCGTCGTCCGAAGCGGCACCTCCTTGAGCAGCCACGAGAGCGCGAACGGGATCACGGCCAGCGCCACACCCCACAGAAAGACGCCGTGCAGCGCGTGCGCGAACGCCTGCAGGAACTCGGCGTGGATCGGGGGCGGCAGGAGCTTGGCCTGCGCTGGGTTGAGGTGCACGCCGCCGCCAAGGTGCGCCCTCACCGACGGGGGAAAGTGCGACAGCTGGTCAGCGAGCCGCGTCGCGAAGATCGTGCCGAAGATCGCGACCCCGAAGGCCCCGCCGACCGACCTCGAAAAGGTCGCCGTCGATGTCGCGACGCCGATGTCCCGAGGATCGACGTCGTTCTGGACGACGAGCACCAGCACCTGCATCACCAAGCCGATCCCGACTCCGAGGACCAGCATGTACGCGGACGCCAGCCACGGCGCGGTGCCGACCTTGAGCAGTGACAGCAGGTACATACCGACGATCAGCAACGCGGTCCCGGCGATCGGGAACACCTTGTAGCGGCCGCGCGCGGAGATCACCCGCCCGGAGGCGACCGTCGCGACGAGAAGTCCCGCGATCAGCGGCAGCAGTCGCAGGCCGGAGCTCGTCGGGCTGGCGCCGTAGACGATCTGCAGGAACAGCGGGATGAAGATGATCGCGCCGAACATCACCATCCCGACCGCGAACCCCATCACGTTGGCGATGCTGAACACGCTCGAGCGAAACAGCTTCAGCGGCAGGATCGGCTCTGGGACGCGGTTCTCCCACCAGATGAACGCCGCCAGCAGGACGGCGCCGGCAACGCCGAGGCCGACGATCGTCGCCGAGCCCCACGCGTACTGGGTGCCCCCCCATGTCGTGAGCAGGATCAGCGCACCGACGGAACCGCTCAGCAGCGCGGCTCCGATGTAGTCGATCTTGTGGCTGCGGTGCGGCGTGTGCAGATGCAGCCGCGTGATGACGATCGCGATCGCGACGATGCCGATCGGCACGTTGACGTAAAAGACCCATCGCCACGAGAGGTTCTCGACCAGAAAGCCGCCGAGTAGCGGCCCCGCTACCGACGCTACCGCGAACACCGAGCCGATCAGGCCCATGTAGCGACCGCGCTCGCGCGGCGGGACGATGTCGCCGATGATCGCCTGGGCGCCGACCATCAGGCCGCCGGCGCCGATCCCCTGCAGCGCCCGGAAGCCGACCAGCTGATCCATCGTCTGGCTCGCCCCGGCGAGGATCGAGCCGACGAGGAAGATCACGATCGCCGCCAGGAAGAGCGGCTTTCGCCCTACCGTGTCACCGAGCTTGCCGTACAGCGGCGTCGAGATCGTCGCCGCCAGCAGGTAGGCGGTGACCACCCAGGACAGGTGGTTGAGGCCCCCGAGATCGCCGACGATCGTCGGCAGCGCCGTGGACACGATCGTCTGGTCGAGCGCCGCCAGGAACATGCCGAGCATCAGCGCGCCGAACACGGTCCACAGCGCGCGCCCTGTCAGCCGTTCCTCCTCCACGTCAGGGGCAGGAGGTCGTGGCTCGATGGGCGCGCGAACGGTCACGGTTTTCCCAATATAGGCACCTGAGAGACGGTCGAGCCCGGTAAGCGATTAACCGGACGCCGGCACGGGCGCCGGCCGCACTCACCCCGTGCCGGCCACCGTCGGCACGCCGTCGAGCCAGCGCTCGATGCCTGTCACGATCTCCTCCCAACCCTCGGCGACCATCATCAGGTGCGGCCGCCCAGCGTATTCGAGGTAGTCAGTGTGCGCCGGGGAGCCCTCGTACTTCTCGTACTGCTTATATGAGAGCGAGGCTGGGACCGTGTGGTCCTTGTCGGCCCCGACGATCAGCAGCGGCGGCCGGTCACCGAGCCTGAAGTGGACCTCCGTCGGCGGGTGCAGATGGAAGTTGGCGAAGCCGGCGTCGTAGAAGATCTGGCCCGTCTCGGGCACCGCGTACTTCTCGTATGCCGCGGCGGCGCCCTCGGGCGAGAACGTGTTGACGAACGCGTACGTCCACTCCTCGAGCGTCAGCCGCACCAGTCCGTGCCACCTGGACGGGTGCGCGAGCGCGGGAGCGGCCGCTTTGAGCGTTGAGAGCGGGAGCACCAGGATCCCCTTCGGCGGCGCCGGACTCATCGCCACGCCCGCGCGACCGACCCCCCGATCGAGCAGCAGCTCCACGAACAGGCCGCCATATGAGTGGCCGACGAGCACCGGCGGCTCGGGCAGTGCACGGATCTGCGACTCGTAGTAGTCGACGATCTCGGTGACGCCGAGCCCGGCTACCTCGTCGGCGTGCTCGCGCAGCTCGGCCACGTCGCCGTGCTTTCGCGGCCACTCCGGCGCCGAGACCTCGTGCCCTCGAGACCGGAAGTACTCGGCGAAGTTCTCCCAACTGTCCGAAGAAAGCCAGGCTCCGTGGATCAGCATCACTGCGGGACGGCTGGTGGAAGCTTCCATCGCAAAGACCTCTCAGTGGTTGACTGCGCAAACCTAGACCGCGCGTCCGCTCCGCGGGCGCTAGGGTGACCCGATCGCCGACCTGATCATCCAACTGCCCCGTGGGGGCGCGCTCGCGCGCCAGCTCGACTCCGAGCCGCCGCCCAGCATCGCCGACGGCGACGTCGTGATCGAGCACGGGCTGACCGACGCCGAGGGCAACCTCGAGCCGCCCGATGCCGGCGAGGTGGTGATGTCCGTGCCCTCGCCGGAGGCGCTCGCGCGGGAGCCCGACGAGGTTCGCCGCGTGATCGCGCGCGCCGGGCACAGCGTCGAACCGCTCGTCGTCGTGGTCGAGGCGGCCGAGGAACTGCGCGAGGAGGAGGTGGCGGCAGTGATCGCCGCCACCGAGCACAGCTCGCGGCCCGTGATCCTGCGCGTGATCCGCAACGCGTGATCTGAGGCGAGCCGGTCGACGGTTGCCGTCAGGCGGGGTCCTCTGAGCTGTAAGGCTCGTCCTCGCCGCGAAGCTCGCGGTAGCGACGATCGAACAGCTCGAGCACGGCGGTCACGTCAGACGGGCCGTGGACGCGGTGGCTGACGCCGATCGAATCGGGAGTCACGTCGCCCGGCTCCGCGTCACCGTGCTCGATCAGGTCGTCGTGCTCGGCACCCAGGAAAGGCAGCTCCACCTCTCCACGCTCGCGGTACAGGATGCCGAGCTCGTTGTGCTCGTAGCGAACCACCGCCGTCTCGTCCGCGCCGCGTTCGATCCGCACTCCGGGCCAGGTCGCGAGCTCGTTGGCAATCTCATCGACTAGTGGGGTCGAGCGGGGCACGCGTCGATCGTACATCGTGCGGGCCACTGACAGTCGCCGCGCCCGGCCGGTGCCGCCGGGCCGCGCTTGGTAGCGTGACGGCGTGCCCTCCGCCTGGCCGGACGTCTCCTACGAGCACTGGAGCGCGACCTGCGACACGCTGCATGCCCACACCCAGGTGCTCGGCAAGCTCGCGGTGCTGCTCGCCCCGCCCGAGCCTGAGCTTCAACATGCGGCGCTGCGGCTGACGGCGCGCGGTTGGGAGACGGGCATGCTGCCGGCGCCCAACGGCTCCGGGGCGATCGTCGTGGCGCTCGACCTGCGCTCGCACGAGGCGCTGGTGCAGCACACCGACGGCGGTGACCGGCGGGTCGCGCTCACGCCGGACCGTTCGGTCGCCGAGGTCACGCAGGAGCTGCTGCACGCGGTTGCCGAGCTGGCGGGCGAGGTTGCGATCAACCCCACCCCACAAGAGGTCCCGTGGGCGGTGCCGTTTGACCAAGACCACGAGCACACGCGCTACGACCCCGAGCAGGTGAGCGCTTACTTCGCCGCCGCCACCCAAGCTGCGCTCGTGCTCGCTGAGTTCCGGGCGCCATACCGCGGACGCTCGACGCCCGTCAACGCGTGGTGGGGGTCGTTTGACCTCGCGGTCAACCTGTTCTCCGGGATGCCGGCCGATCCGCCCGCGGATGACTTCATCATGCGCAACGCGATGGATGCGCAGGAGGTCGCGATCGGCTGGTGGCCGGGCGACCCGCGCTACGGCAAGGCGGCCTTCTACGCCTACGCGCATCCGGCACCCCAGGGGTTCACGCACGCCGACCTGTCGCCTGGACGGTGGGACGGCGAGCTCGGCGAGTACGTCCTGGACTGGGATGACGTGCGGTCCTGCTCGGATCCGCACACGGTCGCAGTCGAGTTTGCCCGTTCGGCCTTCCGCCACGCATGCGCGGTCTGCGAGTGGGACCCGGAGCTCGCCGCGACCGCCGAGGGAACCCCGCCGCCCGTGCGCTGACCGGCGCCCGATGGCCGAGCCCCAGATCTCCGAGCAGGTTGGCTCCGACGGCGATGAGC
>DATNKY010000724.1:0-7062 GCA_035603155.1 Solirubrobacteraceae bacterium | reverse complement strand
CCGCGACAGCGTCGCGGTCCACTCGTCGGACTTGGCCGCCGTTCGATCGGCGGCTCGAACCGATC
The DNA here is from genome assembly GCA_035603155.1 of Solirubrobacteraceae bacterium. Lineage (GTDB taxonomy): Bacteria > Actinomycetota > Thermoleophilia > Solirubrobacterales > Solirubrobacteraceae > Palsa-465. The sequence goes on along the minus strand of DATNKY010000724.1, from coordinate 6,997 downwards.
TTTGCGCGCGTTCCATGCTGAGTACCGCTACGAAGCCTACTCCGAACCGAGCCGCCGCGAACGCGCTGCGGAACGGCCCGTGAAACGCAGCACTGTGCGCTATTGCTGCGCTGTCGCCCCGGGCCATGCTCCAGGCGGAGGAGACCAGCGCCGGCAAGTCGCATTTGCCGAAGGCGTATGTTGCAACTCTTCCGAAGGCGGGGCGTGCAGCGCCGAATCCAGACCAGTGGAATGTCGCCGTTGCGGTCGCCCAGCCCGACCCGCCCTGAGCACCAACGCAGTCATGAGGAGTCGACGCCCCGTTGGATCTGGGCGATTGTGACAACCGCCTCGAGTTTGATGGACCGAAGATTCAGAGCAAGCATGCTGCCATCGTGCGTAGGCACTGACCCCAACGAAGGACAGTGCGGTGCACGAACACCGGCGCCTCGCCCGGCTCCTGCGCGACTGGCGGGTTAGACGCCTTGCGAGCGTCCCGTGTTGCCGCGCGCGGGCGCGTGGTGAGAGCTGTGGAAAGCGTCCATTTGAGAAGAGACGCGAGCGGCTGCGCCGACGCCCACTTGGCCACGAAGGCCACACCGCGAATCGGCTTTCTGGTGCACGGGGACCATCACGTCGGCAAGCATCCCGAACCCGCCCGCTCGGTCGCGAGGGGTCATCGGAAGTCCTCCGCGTAGTTGACCGGGTCGTGCTCGCGCAGCGCGAACAGCGCGTTCGAGCTTCGCACATCGCACATCGCGAAATCGAGTGACGCCGGGCGAGGCGGCGAGATTTTCCACGCGGTGCGCATCGCCCGCGCCACCGGCTGTCCCGCCTGGGCTGCGCCGCAGGCGGCCCCGTCCAGCGCGTGGAGGTATTCAAGGTCTGCGAACGCGATCTCCCGTGCCTTGGCCGAGGTGAGGACGGGTCCGTGACCGGGAACGACCCACCGCGGCCGGTACTCGTCGATTGCGTGTAGCAGCCGGCTGTACGAGTCGATCATGCTCGACAGCGATCCAAGTATCCACGGGATCGATATCGGCGACAGGTAGTCACCGGCGTCGAGCACGCGCTGGCCAGCTAGCAGGTAGGCAATGCCGTCCTGCGCGTGTCCCGTGGTGTCGATCGTCGGCAACTCGTGATCGCCCAGCACCATCGGTTGGCCAGCGTCCAGTCCACGATCGATGCGGGGGTTGCACGTCCAGCGCGCGTCCCAAGCTTTCGCGCCGCCGACGAGTTGCGCCCTCACTTCGCCTCGGGCGATTGCCTGCGCAGTGCGTTGGTCGCCCCAAACAGTCGCGGCAGGCAGGGCATCGAGTCCACAGACGTGATCGTAATGCCCGTGCGTGATGAGGATCTGCGTCTGCTCGGGCTCCCGTGCAGCGACAGCGTCTGCAATCGCCGCGATCTCAGCGTCGGTGAACGCGGGGTCCACCACGATGGCCTGGCTGCTCGTTTCGATCAGGAGCGAGTTCGTCTCCCAGACCTCGGAGCAGAACACCCGGATACCAGGCGCGAGCGTCGCAGGCTGAGTCACCCGGGGCCACCTACTTCCGAACCACACGGCTTGACACGCGCAGACCAGAGTGGTTGACTCGTGCTCGCATTGTGTGCAGGGTGTTCGTCAAGCGAACGCATTATAGGGGAGCGGTACCGACGGTGCAACGGCCTACGTTAGGAGACGAGGCAGTGGTGTGTAGTCCGCGCTGGCCCGCTTGCGCCCCAGCGTTGCAACGGATCAGCTACCAGCTCACGGCAGGCTAGGGTGGCCAGGAACGCCGGGAGCTGCGCAGATGCGCGCGGCTATCTCGTCTGCCGCGTCTCGCACGCGCGGCGCGATCTCGTGCAAGCGCTGCTCGGTGAGACGAAACGCTGGTCCGGAGACGCTTACCGTCGCGACCAAGGCCCCGTCGACGCCCCGTATCCCAGCCGACACTCCGTTGATCGACGGATCGACCTCGCCGATCGTCGTCGCGTAGCCGGCGTGACGGACAGTATCGAGGGACGCTCGCAGTCGATCCGGGTCGGTCAACGTCTGGTCGGTCAGGCGCGGCAATCTCCGTGCGAGGAACTTGTCAAGCTCGTCGCCGGACCATGTCGCGAGCAGCACCTTTCCGTTAGACGTGCAGTGCAGCGGCAGCGGCTCGTTGATGTAGTTGACCAGCTGGACCGGATGCGGCGGGTCCAGCTGATCGATCGCGATCACGGCGTCCGGCGCGGCGACACTCAGGTTGATGGTTTCGGGCACGTCACGGATCAGCCGCTCCAGGACGGGACGCGCTGCACGGACCAGCGCGGTCCGAGCCGAGGGGGCGCTTGCCAGTGCCACGAGGCCGTAGCCGATCGAGTAGCGCTGCGTGCTCGAGTTGCGTTCGACGAGGCCACAGTGCTCGAGCGTGACGAGCAGGCGCCATGCGGTGGTCCTGTTCAGCGCGCACCGCGTGGCAAGCTCGCGCGCGGTCTGCGACTCGGTCGTCGTCGCGATCGCCTTCAGCAACTCGGCGGCTCGCTCTACCGCCTGGACGCGATCGTCCCCCGAGCTGCGATCGGCCGCAGCGGTCACGACGCCGAGACGGGATGTATGTGCGGCGAGTGCGTAATACAAACACTGTATTGCGCGTCACACCAAACTGACGGGCTCTATTGAGAAATCACCCACAGGGGAGGGCGCAGCCGACTATCGCCGCTAAGCCCGGTCGGAACGGGTCCGATTCGACGACCATCCGAGCGGCATTGTTCCCACGTCAGAACGCTCCAGCCGAGGTAGTCGAACTGACGCTGTCAGCGCCCGGCCCGGGCGAAGTGATCGTGCGCATTGAGGCCAGCGGGCTGTGTCACAGCGATCTCTCGGCTGTCGACGGAACCATCCCAACGCGACTGCCCGCCGTGTTGGGGCACGAAGGATCCGGGATCGTCGAGGCACTCGGGCCGGGCGTGGCCAACGTCTCGCCCGGCCAGCACGTAGCTCTTTCGTGGGCGCCCTACTGCGGACACTGCGAAACCTGTCTGCGCGACCTTCCGCACATGTGCGAGCACGCCGGGCCGGCGATGTTCGCAGGCGGGCTACTGGACGGAACCACACGGCTCTCTCACCACGGTCAGCCCGTCTATCACTACTCACTGATCTCCTCGTTTGCCGAACGGGCGGTCGTGCCTGCGGCGTGCTGCGTACCGATCCCCTCGGACATTCCGTTTCCGGTCGCCGCGCTCGTCGGCTGCGCGGTGGCCACCGGCGTCGGCGCAGTCTGGCGCACCGCGGGCGTAAGACCCGGCGAGCGCGTAGCAGTATTTGGCTGTGGCGGTGTAGGGATGAGCGCGATCATGGCTGCCGCTGCCACCGGTGCCGCGCCAATCGTTGCGATTGACACACGCGCCGACAAACTCGAGACCGCGCTGCGTCTCGGCGCGACGGATGTCATCGAATGGTCAGACGAGCCCGGCGCGACTTCCGGCGCGGTTAGACGGGCTAGTCAGACAGGGGTCGACTACGCCTTCGAAGCGACTGGGCGTTCCGAAGTGATGCGCGCTGCCTTCGAGTCCACCCGAGCGCGCGGCGCAGCAGTGATGATCGGCATCCCCGCGCCTGACACAATCCTGAGCATTCCAGCGCTCGATGTGCCACGGGGAGAGCGCCGCGTGATCGGCAGCCTCTACGGCTCGGTTCGACCGGAGCGTGATTTTCCGTTGTTGTTGGATCTCTACCGGGCCTCACGGCTCCCGCTCGACGAACTCATCTCGCACCGATTGCCACTCGCCGAGATCGAGACAGGCATGAAACTGCTCCAAAGCGGGGCGGCGGTCCGCGTCGTGGTTGAGCCGAACTCCGATAGAAGCCGATGAGAGGACTCGCTTGACAAGGCGCCGGCAAAGGGGGACGTGATGCACGACGATCTCGACGGGTGCGTCGGTGAAGGATGGGGCGGCGATCCCGGTCCAAACGGCAGTCACATCAACGTTGTGCTTGCCCGGCGGGGCACCGCGACAGCAGCCGCGCTGCTGACCACGTTCACCTCACCGACACCCGGGCACATGCCGATTCTCGTCGTGGTCGGCAAAACTCAGGCAAGCTACGAGCCCGTCTGGCCCCCGACGATAATGATCAACAAGGCCACGGCGGTTGATGACCGTCATCAGATGATCACCTGGGGCGCCGCGCAGCTTGGGATCGCGCAAGGCGTGCTGGACGCGGTCGCCGACGAACTACTGCAGCCGACAGGCGACACGCTCGTGCTGGCGTGCGTCTGGGTCGACCCGGCCGCATCGCAGGAGACCGCAGTGCGCAAGGCAAGCCGCCGGGCGATGCACAACGCGATCGGCATGGCTGTGCACGGACGCAACCCGGAGGCGGCGCGAGCGTTGGTCGCACGCCGCGACGAGCTAACGAGTCCGTTCTATGGCGGCGACTGACAGACGACGAACCCCCTGGATTGCCTCAGCTGGCGAACAGAATAGGGTCCTGCTCGCCGAGTGCGCGCGCTCGAGCGAAAACGGGGGGTGTAGGTCAGCGAGCTCCACTCGACCGCTCAGCTTCGAGGAGGCCTGCCACTCACACACGCGTGCAAAGCTAACGGCTGGTCAACCCGCGTTTGCGATTGTGTCGCTCAGCAACACTCCGGCTGACAGTCACTGCCGTCCGCGACTTGACCTTGAGACCGGGATCGCGGTCACCGAGGGCTCGCGGGTCGACGCCTTCGGTGTCCCGGGCGTCGGTCGAGCGCGGCTGAGAAACATCGACGGTCACGTGAGTGATGAAACCGTGGGCCAATGGACCCAATGACATGTGACATATGGAGGAGGTGTTCAGTTTGACGAGCGATCCGACCCGCAAGCTCTCGCGCGGCCATCTGAGGCGTACCGACAGCGGACCCAAACACGACGCATCGATCTCCCGTCGCCAGTTTCTCGATACGGCGGGCAAAGCGGCGCTGCTTGGAGGGATGGGCGTCGCGATCTCAGCGTGCGGTTCCTCGAGCACGTCGACCTCCGTATCCGCGCCACCGGCAACTGCACGACACGGCGGCACGTTGCATGCCGCACTGTCAGGCGGCGCATCCTCGGACACGCTGGACGCTCAGCGGCTGGTCACCAACGTGGACTTCGCTAGGGCGGCGTCGCTCTACGACCCGCTTATCAAGCTCGATGTCAACGCTGCCCCCCAGCTTGCTCTCGCCGAGTCGATCACGCCAAATACGAACGCGACGGCCTGGACGATTCGGCTGAAGCGCGGTATCACGTTCCACAACGGTAAAGAGCTAACAGCCGAGGATGTGATCTACAGCCTTCGACGCATCACCAATCCCAAGAACCCGTTGCCCGGCGCCACACCTATTTCGGCTGTTCTCGCCTCTGAGATCAAAGCTCTAGACCGCTTTACCGTACACGTGCCTTGTCGCGGCTCGTACGCGACTTTTGCGGACGAGCTCGCTTCCTACTACTATTACTACTACATTGTCCCAACCGGCTATAACCCGCGGAATCCAGTAGGAACCGGTGCCTTCAAGTATCAGTCCTTCACCCCGGGCACGGAAAGTGTATTCGTGCGCAACCCAGACTACTGGCAGGCGCCTCTTCCTTACCTTGACAAGGTCGTAATCACTGACTACGCGGACGAGACGAGTCAGCTGAACGCCCTTGCTTCAGGCCAAGCGGACGTTGTGAATCTTCTCGATGCCAGCGCGATAGGCGAGCTCGAAACCAACGGCGGCGTCGCAGTCGTGTCGAACGCCGGTGGGTTCACTCCGTTCACGATGCGGGTAGATGTTCCTCCGTTCAACGATGTGCGCGTCCGGCAGGCGCTCCGCCTGGTCGTGGATCGCAAGCAGATGCTCGACCTTGTCTTCGGTGGGCATGGCATCATCGGCAATGATGTCTTCTCCATCTTTGACCCTCAGTATGACCATAGCCTGCCCCAGCGAGAGCAAGACATTCCTCAGGCGAAGTCTTTGCTCAAGGCGGCCGGTCGGGAAGATCTCACAGTGCAGTTGGTTGCCTCTGACATTGCGCAGGGGACGTTGGGGGCGGCGACCCTGCTCGCTCAACAGGCATCAGCCGCCGGAGTGAAAATCAATATTCGCCAGGTCACCCCTACGGAGTTGTTCGGAAGCGAGTATCTGAAGTGGCCTTACGCCCAGGACTACTACTACTTCAGCAAGTATTTTCCGCAGGTCGCACAATCAACGCTGCCGAGTTCGCCATACAGCGAGACTCACTTCAATGATCCGACCTACAACAAGCTTTACGCCTCGGCGATTAGCGAGGTCGACCCCGCGAAGCGTGGTGAGATCAGCCACGAGATGCAGATGATTGACTACGAGCGGGGCGGCTACATCATTCCTTACTTCCCACCCGTGATCGATGCGCACGGCAAGCACGTTCACGGCATCGTGCCATCTCGGACAGGCCTGTCACTGGCGAATTTCAACTTCGCCGCAGTTTGGCTGACCTAATGGCTGGCGCGCCTGCGTCGGACCTAGGGGTTAAGGCCACGAATCACGGCCGGACAGCGCCGTGATTGCGGTCGCTCTGGGCACCCGAGCGGCTCTGCGCAAGGACTCGCTGCTCGAGCGCATGGCGACCACAGTCGCCCGCGGTTCGTAGTCGCGATCGCCCTCATGAGCCTTCTAGCAGCCATGTAGGCGGTCGCACCTCGGCCCTGTTGGACGAGTCGCAGCAGCGGCTGCGCCGGTGTCGATGAGATGACGCCTTGGCCTCATGAAGGGCCAGCCGGCGGTCGAGCGCGGCCCGACCTCGCTGGGGCTAAGTACCTACGCACGATGTGATCGTGCTTGCCCGGAAGCGGCGGGCCAGCAAGCTCGCGCGGTTCGCGAGATCGCCCCGATCCGGCGGTCCGTCGCGTCCACGTTTGACTACGCGAGCCTGCTGCTTCTCGCGAGGAGCGGGAGTCTCGAGGAGAATGCCCCACGGCGACCAAGCGGCAGTCAGCTGTCGCCCGCGCTGGGCGGAGCCACGGTTGGCAACGCCCCTTGGACCTTGGCGTGGCCGATCGGGTACAGCGGAG
>DATNKY010000136.1:0-2049 GCA_035603155.1 Solirubrobacteraceae bacterium | reverse complement strand
GCGCGCGTTCGTGCGGGTGATCGGCGAAATAGGCGACCCACACGTCGAGCCAATCGGTCAGGAAGTCGAAGAACGGCCGGTTGGGATCGAGCTGACGAATCTGGTCTTCCATGTACGCCCGCACCCGCTGGCTGACGATGTCGGTGATGAACGCGTAGAGGTCGCGCTTGTCGGCGAAGTACTGGAACAGGCTGCCTTTGGCCACGCCCGCCCGGCGGGCGATCACGTTCAGGCTGCCGCCGGAGAAGCCGTGCGCCCCGAATTCCGCCTCCGCAGCATCGACCACGGCTGCGCGGCGTGCGGGGTCGACGCGGGCCCAAGTCACCGTCGGCATCAGCCCTCCCGAGGTTGGATGACCACTGGTCACTTTACTGTGAGCCACGTCACTTCTCAAGGGTCTGCCCCAAACAATCACCGGTAGCGCCGACCGCGAGCCCGGGAGCACGCGATTCCCAGAACCCCGCCACGAAGGCCGATTCGTCGTCCTAGAGTCGGCTACGTGTCGTTAGTGAATACCGCTCAGGGACCTGTCAATACCACTGATATCGGCGTCACGCTCATGCACGAGCACGTGTTCATCATGACCACGGAGATCGCGATGAACTACCCCGAGGCATGGGGCGACGAAGACAGACGGGTGGCCGATGCCATCGATCGGCTCAACGAGCTGAAGTCGCGCGGCGTCGACACCATCGTCGACCTCACCGTGATCGGGCTAGGCCGCTACATCCCGCGCATCGCCCGTGTTGCCGCGGCCACCGACCTGAACATCATCGTCGCGACGGGTCTGTACACCTACAACGACATACCGTTCCGGTTCCACTACGAGGGCCCCGGCGGCATGCTGGGCGGCCCCGAGATCATGTCCGACATGTTCGTCCGCGACATCGACGAGGGCATCGCCGACACCGGCGTCAAGGCGGGAATCCTCAAGTGCGCCACCGACGAACCCGGCGTCACACCGGGTGTCGAGCGCGTGCTGCGCGCGGTCGCCCAGGCGCACAAGCGGACCGGGGTGCCGATCTCCACGCACACCCACGCCGGGCTGCGACGCGGACTCGAGCAGCAGAAGATCTTCGAGGAAGAGGGCGTCGACCTGAGCCGGGTGATCATCGGGCACTCCGGCGACAGCACCGACATCGGCTACCTCGAGGAGCTGATCGCCCCCGGCTCCTACCTCGGGATGGATCGTTTCGGCCTCGACGTGATCTCGCCGTTCGAGGACCGGGTCAACATCGTCGCGCAGATGTGCGAGCGCGGGCACGCCGACAAGATGGTGCTGTCCCACGATGCCAACTGCTACTTCGACGCGCTGCCCGAAGAGCTGGTGCCACAGATGGCGCCGAACTGGCACTACCTGCATATCCACAACGACGTGATCCCCGCCCTCAAACAACGCGGTGTCACCGACGAGCAACTGCACACCATGCTCGTCGACAATCCGCGCCGCATCTTCGAGCGGCAGGGCTCTTACCAGTGACGGGAGCCGAGCTGGTCCCGCCGATTGGTGTACAGATCTCCGCGCTGGCCTCGCTCGCTCCCGACGAACCGGCCGTCACATGTGACGGGCGCACGCTGACCCGCGGTGAGCTCGACCGCTCGACGAACAGGTTGGCCCGTGCCTACGCCGCGCGGGGTGTCGGTGTCGGCGACTACGTGACGATGGTGCTGCCCAACTCGATCGAGTGGATCCAGGCCGCGGTCGCGTGCTGGAAGCTGGGTGCGGTACCCCAGCCACTGTCGGCGCGGCTGCCCGACGCCGAGCTGGCCGGCCTGCTGGAATTGCGGCCGCCGACCTTGCTGGTCGGCCGCGAGCACCCCGAGATAACAAGCGTTCCAGCCGGTTTCACTCCAGACCCGGAATTGTCCGACGAGGCACTACCGGAGGCGGTGTCGCCGGTCTGGAAGGCGATGGGGTCAGGCGGCAGCACCGGTCGGCCCAAGCTGATCGAATCCGGCGGCGACAGCCGGATCCCCGCCGCCATCGGCTATCCGCTGGGCGCGCAGGAGGGCGACACCACGTTGGTGCCGGTGCCGCTGTCGCACAAC
>DATNKY010000667.1:0-3078 GCA_035603155.1 Solirubrobacteraceae bacterium | reverse complement strand
TGCCACCGGATCATGGGCCACGACGTCGACCTGCCGAATAGCGACTGGGTCGCACGAAACCATTCCTGCGTTCCGTTGTACTACCGACCGACTAACTAAGGCCATGCGCGTCCTCGTCACAGGTGGTTCAGGCTTCATCGGTTCACACGTCGTGGACAAGCTGCGCGCGCGCGGACACGAGCCGGTCATCTACGACCTCCGTCCGTCGCCGTGGCACGAGCAGGGCTCGGTCGACACCGTGCTCGGCTCGATCACCGACCGCGAGGCGCTCGAACGCGCGCTCCACAGCTGCGATGCCGTCGCGCACCTCGCCGCGGTCGCCGACGTCAACGACGTCCATGCCTCGCCGGAGGACGCCGAGCGGGTCAACGCCCGCGGCACCGTCGCCGTGCTCGAGGCGGCGCGGCGCGCGGGTGTCAAGCGAATCGTGTACGCCTCGACGATCTGGGTCTACTCCGACTGCGAGCCCGACGAGGTCGACGAGCAGACGTTGCTGCCGCCTCCGAGCCACCTCTACACGAGCACCAAGCTCGCCGGCGAGCTGTACTGCAAGGCCTACCAGGAGCTGTACGGGATCGACTACACGATCCTTCGCTTCGGGATCCCGTACGGGCCGCGCGCGCGTGAAGCGGCGGTGATCCCGGCGTTCGTCAACAAGGCACTAAAGGGAGAGCCGCTGACGCTCGCCGGCGACGGCAGCCAGTCCCGGAAGTTCGTCTACGTCGAGGACCTCGCCGACGGCGTCGCGCTCGGCCTCGAGGACATCGCGGTCAATCGCGTCTACAACCTGGCCAGCGACGAGACGGTCACGATCAAGCAGATTGCCGAGACGATCAAGGAGCGGATGGGCGAGGTCGAGATCGTCCACACGCCCGCCCGGCCTGGGGACTTCGGCGGCAAGATCGTCTCCAGCGAGCGCGCCGCCCGCGAGCTCGGCTGGACCGCGGCGACGCCGTTCTCCGACGGCGTCAACAACTACATCGACTGGCGCCGCGAGCAGGCGTCGGCGCAGGCCGCCCAGGTGCAGGCGGCGGTGATCCCGGCGGGCGAGCCAGACGCCGAATCCAAGCCGCGCCAGGTCCTGATCATCTCGGCCGACATCGGCGAGGGCCATGACCTCCCGGCGCGCGCGGTTGCCCGGGAATTCCGTGACGAAGATCCCGACGCGCAGGTGTCGATCGTCAACGGCCTCCCCGCGATGGGCCCCGTGCTGACCAAGGTCCTACGCGAGAACTCGGCCTTTATGTTCGCCTGGCTGCCGTGGCTATTCGATTTCCAATACACGCTGTTCATGAAGTTCGCGCCGACCCGGTGGCTGGCGCGCAAGCTGCTCGTGGTGCTCGGCAGCCGCGGGCTGATGCGGATGATCCGCGCCCATGACCCGGACCTGATCGTGTCCACATACCCCGGCGTGACCGCGGTGCTCGGCGAGCTGCGCCGCAAGCGCAGGCTTAACGTCCCGTGCTACTCGTCGATCACCGATCTGGCGGGGCTTCAGTTCTGGGCCCACCCGGGCATCGACCTGCACTTCATCACCCACCCGGAATCCGCCGAGGAGGTCGAGGAGATCGCCGGTCCCGGGAGCGTCCGGTGGGCGAAGCCGCCCACCTCGCCGGCATTCCTCGCCGCGCGCTCGCGCGTCGATGCACGGCGCGCGCTGGCGCTGCCCGCAGACGGGCGGGTGATCGCGATTTCGGGCGGCGGCTGGGGCGTGGGTGACCTCGCCGGGGCGACCGGCGCCGCGCTCGAGTTCGAGGATGCGACCGTCCTCTGTCTGTGTGGTCGCAATGATCGCCTGCGGGAGAAGGTGGCAGCGCGCTTCGCCGACGAGCCACGGCTGCGGATCATGGGCTTCACCGACCGGATGGGCGACGTGCTCGCCGCCGCCGACGTGCTCGTTCACTCGAGCGCGGGCCTGACCGTGCTCGAGGCGATCATCCGTGGCTGTCCGGTCGTCTCCTACGGCTTTGGTTACGGCCACGTACGGGCGTCCAATGCGGCACTCGAGCGCTTCAAGCTCGCCCAGGTGGCGCACGACAAGCACGAGCTGCGACCGAAGATCGAGCACGCGCTCGAACTGCACCCTGAGCCCGACGGGCGCTTCGCCCGCCGTCCGCCGACCGCCGCGCTGATCCTCTCCGACACCCGCCGCGTCATTCCGCTTCCCGCCTGGCGGGTACGCACCGTACGCGCCGCCACGGCGACCATCGCGGCCGTCGCGCTGGCCGGCTGGACGCTTACGACCGGGGCCTCGTATTCGCTCGTCTCGGACTTTGCCCACATCCGTCCCGTGACCGCCGTGCCCACCGCCCGCGCCCAGGTCGGCGTGCTCGTCGACACTCCGGTAAGCCAGATCCCGGCGGTGGCCTCGCTGCTGTCGCGCTACGGCATCCACGCCTCATTCTCGGTCGCGACGACGTCCTCGCCGGTCGAGGAGAGCGTGTTCGATGACGGCGACCAGCCCATGCCGCGCCTTCCAAACAGCGGGCTCGTGCGCTGGCTTGGCGCCCGCCACGAGCTTCACCAGCTGACCGGGCCGTTGGGCGATACCCACCACTTCCTGTATGCGTCGAGCGGGCCGAGCCTCGGACAGTGGCTGGTCGCGCACGGGGCCGGCGGGTTGCTGGTCGCGGGCGCCGTGCGGCTCCAGGACAGCGACGACTCGCTCGGCTCGCTGCATCCGGGAGAGGTGGTCGAGTTCTCCGTCGGGAGCGCCGGGCAGCTCGCGACCTTGATCGGCAAGCTCGTGGACGGGCTGCACGAGGATCACCTCGCGGCGGTGCCCGTCGGGCGCCTGATCCATGACGCCGGCCAGCCGGCCTGACGGCGAGCCGGGCTGACGGCGATTTCAACGGTCGAACTCGACGACATCCGGCGTGCAGCGCGACGACTGGACGGCGTCGCGCACCGCACGCCCGTGATGACCTCGCGCACGCTGGACGGGCTCGTCGGGGCTGAGGTCCAGCTCAAGGTCGAGGCGTTTCAGCGCGGCGGAGCGTTCAAGTTCCGCGGCGCCTACAACGCGGTCGCCTCGATGCCGGAGAGCGAGCGGCAGCGCGGCGTCGTGGCCTTCTCCTC
>DATNKY010000658.1:0-10576 GCA_035603155.1 Solirubrobacteraceae bacterium | reverse complement strand
CGGCTCGAGCCCGACGGCAGCGACGACCTCGACTGGGATCGCCTCGACGGCGCCGATGGCGTCTACCTCACGGCCGGCGATGCCGGCGCCGTGAGCCAGGCGCGCAAGGCACGCGTTCTGGTCGGTACGCCGCGAGCCCGGGACGCATTGGAGCAGAGCCCGGCCGAAATCGATGCGCTCGTGTTCAGTGAAAGCGACGAGGACGAGCGCCGCTGGGCGCAACGACTTCAGGAACGCACTCGGCTGATGGTCGCGACGGAGGGAGCGCTTGGTGGCCGATGGTGGGGCGAGTCCGAGGGCCGCTGGCCGTCAGTGCCTCCACCGGGTCCGCCCCAGGACGACTACGGCTGCGGCGATTCGTTCGCCGCCGGGTTCACGTTCGGACTCGCCGCCGACATGTCGGTGCTCGACGCGGCCGCGGTCGGCGCCGAGCAGGGGGCGCGAACGCTGACGCTGATCGGCGCCCCCCGGCGGATCGACCTCGGTTAGCGCGTCGGCCTCAGGCGCTACGCGCGCTGACGCTTGCTCTGATCTCAGCCCTGCGGGTCGCGAGGCGCGTAGCGGTGATGCAGCATCAGCGCGTTCCCGTCCGGATCCTGGAAGAACGCCATGTAGCAGACGCCGGTGTCGAGCGTGTCTCCATTGAACGCGACTCCGAGCTCCTGAAGCTGGGCTCGCGCGGCGTCCATATCGGCGACGTGCAGTGCGATCGGGTTGCGGTTCGCGTGGTGTTCCATCCCCATTGCCTGCGGGTTGTAGATACTGAGCGTCACGTTGCCGGTCTCGAACTCGGCGTAGTTGCGCTCGGGGACATAGGCGGAACGGCGAAGCCCGAGGGTGTCACCGTAAAACGCGACCGCCCGGTCGAGGTCCGTGCTCGGCGTCCCGACGAAATCGACTCGTGTGATCAGCTCTTCGGTGACTGCCATGTGCTCCCCCATCTCGTTGCCGGCTGGATCGCTCTCGTGTTGCCTGGAGCGACCGTACACCGTCCGCGCGCGACCGGCGTTCCGTCCGCGGCACATGCGAACATACGTTCGTGTACGTAGCCCCGACCGTCATGCACGCCGACCTCGATTCGTTCTACGCGTCGGTCGAGCAGCGCGACGAACCGGCTCTGCGAGGGCGGCCGGTGATCGTCGGCGGCGGCGTGGTGCTCGCCGCGAGCTACGAGGCTAAGGCGTGCGGGGTCCGCACAGCGATGGGCGGCTCGCGCGCGCGGGCTCTGTGCCCGCAAGCAGTCGTCGTGCCTCCGCGGATGTCCGCGTACTCCGAGGCGAGCAAGGAGGTGTTCGCGATCTTCGAGCGCACGTCACCGCTGGTCGAGGCCTTGTCGATCGACGAGGCGTTTCTCGATGTCCGCGGCCTCGGCCACATCCTCGGTTCGCCGACCGAGATCGCCGCGCGACTGCGAGCCGAAGTTCGCGACGAGGTCGGCCTGCCGATCACGGTCGGGCTCGCGTCGACGAAGTTCCTCGCCAAGGTCGCCAGCGGCGTCGCGAAGCCCGACGGGATGCTTGTCATTCCGGTCGGCTCGGAGCTCTCGTTCTTGCACCCGTTGCCGGTCGAGCGGCTCTGGGGAGTCGGCCGGGTGACCTCCGCCAAGCTTCGCGGTCGCGGCATCACCACTGTGCGGGAGGTCGCGGCGCTCGGCGAGCGGGCGCTGATCGACATGCTGGGCCGGGCGTCTGGACGGCAGCTGGCGGCGCTGGCCGACAACCGCGATCCCCGCCGCGTCCGCCGCAGACCGCGGCGCCGCTCGATCGGTGCGCAGCGAGCGCTCGGGCGGCGGGCCCGGGCTCCGGCCGAGATCCAGGCGGCGCTGATGACGTTGATCGATCGCGTCTCGCGCAGGCTGCGCGCTGCACGGCGAGCATGTCGCACGGTAGTGCTGCGGCTCCGGTTCGATGATTTCTCGCGGGCCACGAGATCGCACACGATGGGCGAGGCGACCACCCGGACCGCGACGTTGCTGAGCGTCGCGCGCGCTCTGCTCGCCGCCGCTGCACCGCTGATCCGGCAGCGCGGCCTGACCCTGATCGGGGTGGCGCTCAGCAATCTATGTGACGAGAACGCGATCCAGCTCGCGCTGCCGTTCGACCGGGCGCGGGAGCTCGACCGCACGCTCGACGAGCTCCGCGAGCGGTTCGGCTCCGGCGCGATCTCGCGCGGCGCGCTCGTCGGCAGTGACCCGGGTCCGTGGGTGCCGCTGCTGCCCGACTGAGTCCGGCTTGGCCGATGAGTCGGGTTGTCCGCACGAGTCGGGCCGCCCGAGCGAGTCGCGTCGCCCGACTGAGTCCGGGTTGCCCAAACGAGCCTGGGGCGGGGCGACTGGACCAGCGGCCGACGCCGCAGAAGTCACTGCCATGCACGTCCGGCCGGCCCGGAGTCACTGCGCCGTGTGCTCGTGCACGTCAGGCCGCCCGGGGGCCTCGGCAAACCCTCCCGCGCCGAGCTCGCCGAGGCGACGCTCGAGGAAGCGACGCTCCCGATCGGCGCCGGTCAACTCGAGCGCTCTGCGGTACGCGACCACGGCGTCGTCCTCGCGACCGAGGCGGCGAAGCAGCTCGGCGCGGGTCGAGTGCAGATACCGGTAATCCTCGAGCTCGAGCCGATCGACGATCCGCAAGGCGGCCTGCGGCGACCCGGCCTCCGCGAGCGCGACGGCCCGATTGAGCTCGACCACGGGCGAACCGGTGACCGTCGCGAGCTCGCCGTACAGGACCACGATCTCGGGCCAGTCCGGCCGGTCCTCGGCCTGCAGCGATGCGATCGCGGCCTGGAGCACGTACGGGCCCCTGCCAAGCAACGACAACGCACGGTTCAGTGCGGCACGACCGGACTCGAGCTCGCCGCCGTCCCATCGAGAGCGGTCCTGGTCGGCGAGCAGCACGAGCTCGTCGGCGACGACGCGCGCGTCGCGGCGTGAGTCGTGCACCAGCATCAGCGCGAGCAGTCCGTGTACCTCGGACTCGTCGGGCATCAGCTCGGCGAGCACGCGTCCCAGCCGGATCGCGTCGGAGGCCAGCTCCGGGCGGCCGCCGTAGCCCTCGTTGAAGATCAGGTAGATGACCGCGAGCACGGCGGCCAGGCGTTCGGGCAGCAGGTGCTCGGGCGGAACGCTGAACGGAATCCCGGCGACCTTGATCTTCGCCTTGGCACGGGACAGGCGGCGCTTCATCGTGTCCGGCGTAACGATGAACGCTCTCGCGATCTCCCCGGTGCTGAGCCCGCCCAACGCACGCAGGGTCAGCGCCACCTGGGCATCTGTGGCGAGCGCCGGATGACAGCACGCGAACAGCAGCTCGAGGCGCTCGTCCGGGATCGTGGTCTCGTCGCACTCGTCCACCGTTGTCTCCAGATCGACGAGCAGCGGCGCCTTGGCGGCGAACGTCCGCTCGCGGCGGATCCGATCGATCGCGCGGTTGCGAGCGGTGGTGACGAGCCAGGCGACCGGGTTGGACGGCTCGCCCTCGCGGAGCCACCGTTCAGCGGCAATCGCGAACGCCTCCTGGGCGGCCTCCTCGGCGAGGTCGAAGTCACCGAGAAAGCCGATCAGTGAGGCGAGGACTCGTCCCCACTCGTCGCGAAAGACGCGCTCGATCAGGAGGTCGCCTCCAAGATCGGCCGCACCTCCACCGAGCCCCCGAGGCGCACCGCGGGGATGCGCTCGGCGATCGCGAGAGCGGCGTCGACATCGGGGACGTCGAACACGTAAAAACCACCGAACACCTCCTTGGTGTCGGCGAACGGCCCGTCCGTGGTCAGCGTCTGGCCGTTTTGACGCCGCAGCGTCGTGGCCATCTCGGCCGGGTGCAGCTGGGCGCTGTCGAGGTAGCCGGGCTCGTCGCGCAGGGCCATGTACTGCGACAGGACAGTCGCCATCTCGTCCTCGGGCAGGTCGTGCGCCCCCGGCTCCGAGTAGACCAGCAGTGCGTATTTCATCGTCCCTCCTTGGGGAAGCTTGGTTTCGCTTCTAGACGAACGGGACCCGACGGAGGGGACAGTAGCCGCCGCCGGCCCCAGGCCAAAGCCCGGGACCGGCCGCGGCGCAAGGGGAGCAAACCCCGATCAGCCCAGCCCGCGACAGCGGACCGAGCCGGCGAGCTCTAGCTGAAGCTCACGTGGCCGGTGCCCTGAATCGACTGATACTGGGCCAGCGGCTTAGCGCTGTTCTTCATGTTGCACTGGCCGCTCGCGGTCCGAGGCGCCAGGAATGCGAATGACACGGTGATCTTCACCTTCCCGCTGATGCCCGCGTACAGGCCGGTCCCGTCCGACAGGGTGACGGGCGCCGTCGCGGACGCCGAGAAGGAGCAGGTGGTCGTGTTGACGCTCGGCTTGACCGAGTTGAGCTTCTTGTTGAGTGCTACGGAGTTGACCATGAACCCGCCCTTGCGGAGCTTGATCTTGACGAAGCCGCCGTTGGAGTTGGGCTTGCCGGTCTTGGTGACGTTGGTGGTCGTCCCAGAGTCCCCGATTGCGCCGGTGATCACGATCTTGCCGGTGGCGCCGTTACCGGGCGTGGCGAACACCTTGATCGCGCCGCCCGCCGGTGCGCTATGGGCGGTTGCGCCGAACGCGGCAGTCGTGCCCAGCAGCAGCGCGCCCAGCACGGCTACGCCAAGGACTGCCTTCTTGATTCCCATCTCGACCTCCTGGGTCGTGGTGAAACGGTTGGGCCCGTGCGCTCAGGTCGTCCGCCCGGCCGGCGGTTATCGTGCGTTGCGCCTCGGGTTGCCTCCGGCATCCCGACACGACTTCCTGGCTTGCTGCTCACACCGGCTGTCTGGCCGGTCACTGAGGACGCGGTCAGCGCTCCGACGAGCCCGCCGCCCCCGCGGATTCCGGTCCGGCGATGGATCCTACGCCCGCGGCGGGCGCGGCGCCACTCTACGTTTGGGTGGGATCGAGAGCGTTCGGCTCCAACCGACGCGGTCTGCGTTACCACCGTTTACCATTTGGCCGGTGACGGAGGATGACGGTCGCGTGCACGCGCCGAGACTGGCGCGACGGGCGCTGAGTGCGGCGCCGCGATGATCGGATCCGGGCTGCCGATCGCCAGCGCCGCGGTGGCCGGCGCGCTGCTGCTGAGCGCGTGCGGTGGCTCGAGTTCAAAGTCGAGCACCACGAAGCACGCCGCCGAGAGTCCTGCGTCGGCGGCCTGCAACCGCGCCGCCAAGGCAGCGATGGCTAGCTTCCTCGCGATCCAGGCGCATCAGATCTCGACCTCGGAGGCCACCGGCACAAGCGGCAACCCGGAGTGCACGTATACCGAGGGAATCGGCCGCCACCGGGTCAAGCTGGTCGCCGACTACTACACCGGTCCGCAGCCGTACTTCGTCCTCGAGCGGACGGCCATCGAGGCATCACAGGTGTTCGTCCCCACTCGCACGGTGCCGCCGCCGCAGGCGGTGACCATGGGTCTCGAGGCCGACTGGTTTCCCGCTCGCGAGCAGCTGATGGCGACCGATGGACTGCGGCTGGTCACGACCACCGTGACCTGGAACGGCATCACTCAGAAGCGTCGCCTGGCGCTCGCCAAGGCGTTCACGAAGCCGTACATCAAGGTCACCGCGGCCGGGCGCGCTGCCGTCAAGGGCTACCCGTAGACCGCGCGGACGCCGCCGTCGAGAGGTAGCCCTCGACCGCCGGCCTTCAGACGCGCGAGGGAGCGCGCGACCGCTTGACTCCGAGGCTGTACGCGGCCGTGGCAGCCGCGGCGCGGTTCGGTACCTCCAGCTTGGCGAGGATCCGCGACACGTGAACGCTGACCGTCTTGCTGCTGATGAACAGCTCGGCGGCGATCTCGCGGTTGGTCATCCCGTCGGCCAGCAGCGCGAGCACCTCGACCTCGCGCGGCGTCAGGTCCGCCGGCTCAGAGGTCCCCGACCGCTCCTGGCCAAGTCCGAAGCGAGCGCGCCGAGCAAGCGCTTCGAGCTCGTCCTGCAGCGGCTTCGCGCGAAGCTCGATCGCGACCTCGTGGGCCGTTCGCAACAGCGCCTCGATCTCACCGCGATCCCCGCCGGCGGCCAGCAGCGCCTCGGCCTGGCGCCAGCGCGCGTACGCGGCGTCGTAGCGGTTGCCCAACGCCTCCCACCGCACGACGACGTCTGCCCATCGCGCGGCCTCGCCCGCCTCGCCGATCCGCGAGAGCTCCGCTTCGCATCCCGCGCGGCAGGCCGCTACAAAAGGCGACACGTCACACTCGTGGCGAGCAATCAGGCCGTCGAGCCGCTCGAGCAGCGCGTGCGCTTTCGTCGTCAGCCTCTGCACGGCTCGCCGGTCGCCGAGCGCGGTCGCCGAGAGATCGGCGTATGCGCGCACCCCGTGTTGGTACAGACGCGCCGTGTAGACCGCGTATTCGTCGCGGGTGACGCGCTGCAGGCATGCCACGATCACCGAGGCGGCCGCCTCCGGACGGCCCTGCCACAGCTCGAGCGATGCGCGCGCGGCGCACGGAGGGCCGAGCCACATGGCGACCCATGAGCCTCGAATCTGATCGTCGGCCTGGTCGAGCGCGGCCGATGCATCGGCGAACTGACCCCGCTCCGTCTGAAGTTGGCCGAGATGTCCGTAGACCATCGCCGCGTTGAGCCCGGTCGGGCCACGATCGATCACGTCACCGAGCAGCTGCTCTGCCTCGTTCCAACGAGCTCGCAACAGGAGACGGCCGGCCACCTCGCCGCGCAGGAAGTCGTCGCAGTTGCGATCGATGCCGAGCCGTTTTGCCGACTCGATGCCATCGAAGGCCATCGCGATCGACTCCTCGATCCGGCCTGCCTTCTCGAGCGCGTCACTCCCGTTGGTGTAGCTGCGACCGATCTCCTCGCTGTGACCGCCACGACGGGCGATCTTCAGGGCACGCGTCGCCGCCTTGAACGCGCCATCGAAGTCGCCGATCGCGGTCAGGTTTCCGCAGATCGTGTTGAGCACATGCGCCTCCACCCCCTCGGCGCCGACTGCCCGGGCGATCGCCAGCGCCTCCTCGCAGCGGACGCTGGACTCGCTCGTGCGATTGTCAAGCATCAGCACCTGCGCCTCGGCGGCGAGGACGAGCGCCCTCGACGCCGACGGTTCGACGGGCATCAGCTCGACCGCGCGCGCATACTCGGGCAGCGCGGCCTCCCCCCGTCCGGCGGTCCACAGATAACGGCCGAGACGCTCGTGGGCGAGCGCTGCCTGGACCGGCTGATGGCGCTCGTCGATCGCCTCCAGGACAGCGCGGGCCAGTTCGATCGCAGGCTCGGTCTCGCCGGTGAGCAGCGCCGCGTCGGCCGCGCGGCGCATCACCTCGAGGCGGTCCAGGGGTAGGTCGTCCGGGGTCGGCACGGCTAGATCCCAGATCTCGAGCGCCCGCTGGTAGTGCAGCCACGCCTCGCAGAGCGCGGGCAGCCTCTCGGCCGCGATCGCGGCACCGAGGGACGCCGCCAGCGCCGCGGGGAGCTCACCGGCCGCGTAGAAATGGTGGGCGACCTCGGCGGCGGTCCCGGCGGGCACGGGAGCCTCGCCGGACTGGCTGGCGAGCAGGCGGGCGAGCCGGAGATGGAGGCTCTGGCGCTCGCCGGGGAGCAGGTCGAAGTAGATCGCCTCGCGCAGCAGCGCGTGGCGGAACGAGTAACCGGCCGCGGATGCGTCGGGAGCGAGCAGGTAGTCCTCGACGGCCTGGCGCAGCGCCTCGTTGAGGCCCTCCTCGGGAAGCTCGGTCGCCGCGGCCAGGAGCGAATGATCGACGGTCCGCCCGGCCACAGCCGCGGTCCGCAGCACCTCGCGCACATCCCCGCGGTGGCTCTCGACCCGGGCGAGCAGGGTGTCGCGCAGCGAATCCGACAACGTCTCATCCGCTCTGCGCGATGCCACCAACAGCTCCTCGGTGAAGAACGGGTTGCCCTCGGAGCGCGCGAACAGATCGTCGATCACCCCCGTCGCGGAAGGTTGATCGAGGATCGCCGCGACCTGCTCTTGCAGCTCGGCGCGCGAGAACGGCCCGAGCACGATCGTGGTCGCGCGGCCGCTGCGCTCGAGCTCGAGCACGAACGGCCGCAGTGAGTGGCCGCGACGCAGCTCGTCGCTGCGGTAGCTGATGATCACTGCGATCGGCTCGCGGCGAGTGGCTCGAACGAGGAATGCCAGGAAGTCCTGCGTCGAGCGGTCCGCCCACTGGAAGTCCTCCACCACGATCGCCAGCGGGCGCGCCCGCGCCGCATCGACGAACAGCGCCAGCAGCCGCTCGAACAGCTGACCCTGCGACGCGTCGCCCGACAGGGGTCCGTGGCCGCCGTCATCGGGGAGCGACAGCTCGGGCACCCTTACCGCCGTGTCCGGGCTCGGGCCGACGAGCGCGTCGGCCTCCGACGCGTCACGCGCGAGCGAGCGCAGCGCCGTGACAACCGGGGCGTACGGGAGCTCGCCTTCGGCGAGCGGCAGGCACTCGCCCACCGCCACCGTGATCTCATCGCCGACCCGGACGGCGAACTCCGACAGCAGCCGGCTCTTGCCCATCCCGGCCTCGCCGGCCACGAGCACGACCGAACCGAGGCCGTCCTTCGCCACACGCGCCGCAACCTCGAGTGCCTCGAGCTCCTCGCGACGGCCCACGAACCGCGCGCTTGATATGCGTCCTACCACACATCGATTATGGCGGCGGTGCGGCGCACTTAAGCGTCGCGCCGCCAAATCTAAGGCAAAAGATCAGGCACTTGCCCGATGGCAGGGTCCCGGCTTAGACCTACCTTGGACGCATCGAAAAGTCGACATTCCAGGGGTAACCGATGAACTCGCAGCTAACTTCGATCCTCGCCGCACAGCATGTCGAGGACCTCCATCAGACCGCCAACCAGCACCGGCTCCCGGGCGACCCTCCGCGACGCTCGAAGTGGACGTCCGTCCCACAGGCGCAGCTCGGCCGCCTCGGCGCTCGACTGCGACTGCGGGTGCGCCAAGCATCAAACGCGGCGCTGACCAGCCCCAAACCTCGTTTGGATCCTGGCCATGAGCAGCGTTGCTAGGCCTCCATGGCAGTGCGAGCCGGCAGTCAACCCATCCGGTGTTTCGGCGGGGCTGGATCTCCCGGACGAGCTGATGCTGATCGATGGAACGACCGTTTCCTTTCGGCCGATCGACCCCGCTGACAGCGATGCGCTCGACGCGATGTTCGGCCGACTCACACCGGAGTCCAGGCACCGCCGCTTTCTGTCGGCCAAGCATGGGCTGAGCACCAAGGAGTTGCGCTACTTCATCGACGTCGACCACATCAACCACGAGGCGATCGTCGCGATCGACCACGCCGGCGGCTCGATCGTCGGCGAAGCGCGCTACGCGGGGTTCCCGACCACGACCGGGGCCGCCGACTTCGCGCTCGTCGTCGCGGACCGCCTGCAGCACATGCGGCTCGGCACGGTGCTCGCCAACCACACGGTGGAGCGCGCTCGGTGCAACGGCGTGGCGCTCCTGACGGCGACGACGTTGTGGGAGAACGCGGCGGCTCGCGCGCTGCTGTGGCGCCTGGGATTCCGCGCCCGCGGCAGCGCCGGGCACGAGATCGAGCTCGAACTGCCGCTCACGCGCCAGCACTCGCGCGACTACCGCCCGCTCGGCCGGGCCGCGTCGCCGTGGGTGACCTCCGGCTGGCTCTAGCCGGAGCCATGCTCGGAGGGGGACCGGTCGCGCCGGGGCGACCGGTCCTCCTCGCGGCGACAGCCGCGCCGGGCCGGTCGGCGGCGTACGCTTGCGAGATGCTCGACTTCGTCACCAGAACGGTTCGTTCCGTTCTGGGCGATACCGAACACGACGTCGCCGACACGGTCCACGAGACCCGCGATATCGAGAGCAACATGCTCGACGCGGTGCAGGCAATCGAAAATGCGACCGCGTCGATCGAGCGCCACGTCGAGGTCATCGAGACGCTCGCGACGTCCGTTGACCCGTTGCGAGCGTCGGTCGATCGGTTGACCGACACGATGCAGGACCTCGTCGCGCTGCTGGGACCGATCGCAGCGGCCGAGCACGAGGAACAGAAGCTCGGTCGGATGTTCAGACGCCACCGGCACGACGACAAGCCACCTGTGACGGCCGAGCACGGCGAGAGGCCTGTGCCTCAGGGCGAGCGCCCAGCGGACGCCCCGGCACCGGACACCGCGGCGCCGGACGCCCCGCAGTCCTAGAGCCGCAGCCTGGCTCCCGACGGCGGTCAGTCGCCGGCCGGGACGCTCGCGTTGGAGGCGAGCCCGGTGTGCTCGGCGGCCGCCGGCTTGACCGGCACGAGCTCCTCGAACACGCTCATCAGCTCGAGCGTGCCCGAGAAGGCGCGAGCCTCGCCGGCGCCGTTGATCGCGACCGTGCCACTGAGACGATTGTCCGAGTCCCGGGACACGCGCAGGAGGAGATCAACAATCAACAGAGGCCTTCACAAGTGCGATCGACATGCGAGCGAGGATTCCACGCGCGCCGCGCCCGCGCAATGGGCCACTCCCTGAATAAATCCCTAGGGTTGGCCCCAGCGGGGCTCCAGGACACGGTCACTCGACCGACAAGGCGGCGCCCGCGGCCGTCACTTCGTCTCGGCCGTGGCGGCCGC
>DATNKY010000147.1:0-3573 GCA_035603155.1 Solirubrobacteraceae bacterium | reverse complement strand
CGAGCAGGCCGTCGCTGCCGTGGACGGCCGCAATTGCGTGCTCGCCCTCGTCCTCGTCCTCGTCGGGGCGATACAGGTGAATCGCGACCGTGCCGAAGCGCAGCGTCTCGGACACGAGCGCCGCCACGGCATCCAGCAACTCGGGCAGCTCGCGACCACTCCGGACGAGCTGGGCGAGCTCGAGCAGCACATGGAGGTGGCCGGCGGGCGGTTGCTCAGCGCGGCGTGGATGCTCCCGGTTCGGGTCCATTACTTGTGATGATCGACCGGAACTCCGATCTACTTGACCAAACCTCGCCTCAGTTCAAGCGAACCGCGAGTCTGCCCGCGCGGTCCGTTCGCGCATCCTGGCAGGCCACCGGGGTGCCGTGCACAAGGTTTGTTGCGTCACTGATCGAACTTCAGCTCGCCGAGCTTGGCCCAGCGAGGATCCGGCTCGGGCTCGTGGCCGTGGTCGGGGCCTTCCTGATTGAGGTCAGCGCCGCAGATCGCACATAGACCGGCGCAGTCCGCCCTGCAGAGCACCCGGTTGGGGAGCGCGAGTGCGAGCGCGTCGCGAGCCCATCCGCGCATGTCCAGCACGCCATCGACGAGATAGGGCGATTGCAGCTCCTCTCCACCGCCCGGCTGCGAGACCTCGCGCGCGTCGACCTCGACCGGCAGCTCCGCGTCCGCCAGGCAGCGCATGCAGGGTCCCTCGAGACGCGCCTGGAAGCGCAACCGCAGTGCGTAGCCGGGACCGGTCGTCCTGGACACGTCGAGCCTCGTCTGCACCCGGTCGGGCTCCACCACGTAGCGCTCGCCGCCGAGCTCGAACGGATCGATCGTGACCACGAGCGCGATCCGGCGCGCCTCGCCAGGCGTGAGCCGAAGGGCCGCCAGATCGAACGCGTCAGCACGAAGCGTCATACGACGAGCTTAGGCGGGGCGCGAACCCAGCCTCTGGTCGGCGTGGCGCGCCGTTAGCTCGCGCTTGAGCACCTTGCCGGTGGCGTTGCGGGGCAGCTCGGACACGAACGTGATCGCGCGCGGCACCTTGAACCTCGCGAGATGGGCTCGGACGTGGTCCTTGAGGTCGTCCTCGGACACGGTCGCTCCCGCGTCGAGCACCGCGTAGGCGTGTAGACGCTGACCGAACTCGTCGTCGGAGACGCCGATCACCGACACCTCGGCGACGCCGGGCACCCCGGCGAGCAGGTCCTCGATCTCGCCCGGGAACACGTTCTCCCCGCCGGAGACGATCATCTCGTCGTCGCGTCCGTCGACGAACAGCCGTCCCTCGGAATCGAGGTGGCCGACGTCGCCGGTGGACATCAGCGCGCCGACGCGGGCCTTGTCACCGCCGCCCGTGTAGCCCTCGAACAGCATCTCGGAGCCGACGAATATCGTCCCGGTCTCACCGGTCGCGACCGGCTCGGCGTCGTGGTCGAGGATCTTGACGACCGTTCCTCGCGGCGGGCGTCCGGCGGTACCGGGCGCGGCGCGCAGATCTCGCGGCGAGGCGATCGACGCCCACGCGACCTCGGTCGAGCCGTACAGGTTGTAGAGCGTGTCTCCGAACATGTCCATCACGCGCTGTGCGAGCGGACCCGGGAGCGCCGAACCGCTCGCGGCGATCACCTTCAGTGAGGATGTATCGATCGAGCGGATCACGTCGGGACCGAGATCGAGGATCCGCTGCAGCATCACCGGGACGACGATCAGCGCCGTCGCCTCGTTTTCGGCGATCGCGTGCAGCGTGTCGACGGGGTCAAACCGCCGGCGCAGCACGAGCGTCGAGGCGAGCGCCGTGCCGAGCGCCATGTGAGCAAAGCCCCAGGAGTGAAACAGCGGCGCCGCGATCACCGTCTTCTCGCGCGCATGGAGCGGGATCGCCGACAGCAGCGCCGCCGCGGGGGCCATCGAGCTCGGGTTGGCGCGGTTGGCGCCCTTCGGCGAGCCGGTCGTCCCCGATGTCAGGATCACCGTCCGTCCGGGCTCAGACGGCGGCATCACGGGGCCCCGCGCCCTTGTCACCGCGAACTCCTGGAGCGTCGGGTGCGCGCCGCCGGACGGGCGGTCGCGCCAGGCGAGCACCGACAGCCGCCCACTCGCGGCCTCGCCGATCACGGACTCGAACTCCTGGTCGTAGATCAGCGCGATTGGCGCCTCGCGCTCGATCACGTCGCTGACCTGCGGCCCGGCGAACGACGTGTTCATGTAGACCGCGTTCGCACCCAGCTTCGAGCAGGCGACGGTCCCCTCGATGAACCACCGGTGGTTGCGACACATGACCGCGACGCCGTCACCCTCGCGGACGCCGAAGCCTGCGAGCCCACGCGCGATCGCGTTGGTGTCGGACTCGATCTCCGCGAACGTCACGGTTCCCAGCTCGTCGATCACCGCCGCCGCATCCGGGTACCGGGCGGCAGCCCCGAGGTAGCCAGCCGCGAGCGTCGGGCCCCAGTGGTGCAACCCCAGGGCCGCCCGCAGCGTGCGATCGGGCCGCGAAGGTTTCAGCACGCCGGCACGGGCGAACTGGTACGCCAGATGGAGCTTGTCGGCGATCACGGAAGAAATCATCGCCCCTATTCCATCACTCGCGGCGTTCGTCGTCCCGGCCGCGTGCGGCGCCTGCTCATGCGCAAGAGCCCGGAGCGCTCGCCGGCGCCGATCAAGCGCTGGCCTGGCCACGCGTGCGGCGGATGCCGCGACATCCGATCCGCACAGGTCGCGTCGCCTGCGCCCGAATCCACGCACCGCAGCCTGCAATCAGCGCGTGTGCGGGCGGATGATCGCGGTCATCCGCGTCAGCAACCTACTCAGCTGCGCGAAGACGGCGCGGCGGAACGTGATCCGTGGATTCGCCGTCGTCAATTCCTAGTTCGAGCGTGAGCTCGGTCGCGTTTACGTTGCGCGCCCCGGTGGTGACGTGTTCGAGCTGAGGGAGCTCGCGGCCCTCGGCCACGGCTCCGTGGTCGGCGAAGCGGCGCGCGGCCGGCAGCACGCGCGCCTCGTATGAGCCGACGGTCTCGTTGTAGGCGCGGACGGTGCTGTTGAGGCGGCTGCCGAGCGTCCCCAGCAGCTCCGAGAGCTTGACCAGCCGGCCATGGAGCTCGCGCCCGAGCTCCGAGACAGCCTGCGCCGATTCGGCCACGCGCTCCTGCTGCCAGCCGTAGGCGACCGCGCGCAGCATCGCCAGCAGGGTCGTCGGCGTCGCGATCAATACCCGGCGGGCCATCGCATCTTCGATCAGCGCCGGGTCGGCCTCGAGCGCAGCCCCGTAGAGGTGCTCGCCAGGGAGGAACATGACGACGAAATCAGGTGTCGTGTCCAGCCCTGCCCAGTACGCCTTGTCGGCGAGCGACTTGACGTGCTTGCGAAGCAGACGGGCGTGGTCACGCAGGTGCTGGTCGCGTTCCGCCTCGTCACGGGCCTCGTAGGCGTCGAGCACGCCCTGGAGCGGCGCCTTGGCGTCGACGACCACCTGCTTGCCCCCGGGCAGGCTCACGATCAGGTCCGGGCGCAGCGTCGAATCGTCGCCGGCGACAGGCGACTGCTCGGCGAAGTCACAGTGGCGGACCATCCCCGCGA
>DATNKY010000639.1:0-8074 GCA_035603155.1 Solirubrobacteraceae bacterium | reverse complement strand
CTGATCATCGAGCGCCGCCAGCGCCACCCGCTGATGCCGTTCTCGATCTTCCGGCTGCGGACCCTCCGAGGCGCCAACATCGTCGCCCTGCTGCTCGGCATGTCGCTGTTCTCGATGTTCTTCTTCATCTCCCTGTACGTCCAGAACGTCCTGCACTACTCGCCGATCAAGACAGGAATCTCGTACCTGCCGCTCGCGGTCGGAATCATCATCTCGGCCGGGCTCGCGTCCCAGCTGGTCACATGGATCGGGTTCAAGCCGACGCTGATCGCCGGGCTGCTGCTGATCACCGGCGGCCTGCTCTGGTTCTCGCAGGTACCGGGCATCGGCGGCTCCTATACGGCGGACGTGCTCGGCCCGTCGCTGCTGGCGGCCGTTGGGTTCGGGTTCGCGTTCGTGTCGGTGACGATCGCCGCGGTCACCGGGACCAGGCCGCACGAGGCGGGGCTGGCATCGGGTCTGATCAACACCTCGCAGCAGATCGGCGGGGCGCTCGGACTGGCGATCCTCGCGACGATCGCCAACAGCCGCACCCAGCGCCTCTTCCACTCCGGAGTTCACGACGCCGCGATTGCCCTGACCAAGGGGTTCGACCGGGCGTTCCTCGTCGGCGCGGGCTTTGCTCTCGTCGGCGCGATCCTGGCCTTCGTGCTGATCTCCTCGCGGGACAGCCGCGAGCAATCGCTGGCCGCCCGCAAGGGCGACCCGGCTCCCGCAGCCGCTGCCGGCTGACGCACCCCCGGCTCGGCTCACGCCGTGTCATCAAGTAACCGAACAGTTCGAGATGTGGAGCATTTTCATGATGAATTCGGCAGGATATTCGCCCCTCGCGCCGCTATTTCGAGTGTGCGATGGAGCGCGCGTGCGGTTCGCTGATAACAGAGCGGACGCGTCGGCAGTGACGGTGTTGATGCTGAGCCCGTGGCCGGAGAGCCTCTGGGCATACCGTCGGATCTGGGACCGGGTGTCGGCGGTCGCTCGCGTAGTCGCGATCGACCTGCCGGGCTTTGGCCACTCTGACGGTCGGCCGGAGCTGATCGCACCGGATGCGATGGGCACGTTCCTTGCGCGCCTCATCGATGAATGGGGCCTGGGCCCGCCGCACGTGGTCGGGCCGGACGTGGGCACCGCCGCGGCGTTGTTCTTGGCGGCCAACGCTCCAGACCGCGTCACGAGCCTGACCATCGGTGGAGGCGCGGTGCGTGTTCCGATCGACGCCGGTGGCGCGCTCAAGGATGTCATCGAGGCCCCGAGCCTCGACGTCGTCCGAGGGCTGGATGCCCGAACCAACATCGGGTTCGCCGTCGAGCCCGCGGCCGGTACCGATACCGAGCCCGACGTCCACGAGGACTACGTCAGCGCGTATGACCTCGGGCGCTTTGCCGAGTCGGCTCGCTTTGTCCGCCATTACCCCGAGCAGAACCCGGTGCTGCGCAAGCTGTTGCCGACGATCACAACGCCGGCTCAGATCGTCGCCGGACGCGAGGACGACTTGGTGCCGTGGTCCAACAACGAGTACCTCGCCGACCTGCTGCCCAACAGTGAGGTCTACCCGCTGGATGCCGGCCACTTCGCGTGGGAGCAGGCGTCCGATGAGTACGGCCGTCTCATCGCGGAGTGGGTCACGGGGGGCTTCCAGCGCCTCGATGGCGCGTTGACGGCCTAGACCTCCGATGCAGCAGCAACAAACTGCGCACTCGCTAGTTCCGCGTTGGCGACGCCAACGCAGGTGCCCCGGCCGACCGGGCCGCGCACCTGCTGCTCGCCACAAATGCGCACGTCGCGCCTCGCCGACGGGTCGGTCCACTGCTGCTCGGGGCGCTAACCGAATGTCGGGAAGTTGCAAGCACCAAAGCGGTCACGATGGCGCCGACACCGGCACTGCCGCTCAAGGCGTGGAGCAGTAATACCCAGCCCTAGTCACGGCCTTGGTCGAGACCTGCCTTTGTTTTCGCCCGGGCATCTTCGCGCCAGCCCGCACAGTCTCGGAATGCGCGGGAACCACGTCTCCGGCTGACGACCGCTTCCATCCGCCACACATCGTCGGGCCGCGCGATCGCAATGGCGACGAGGGAATCGCGCGATCCATCTTGTCGGCGCCGTAGCCGACGATCGCCTTCGGGTACGCGTGGGAGTCATCTGCGACCCAGGTGGCGGTCCATTTGTCGCCAAGTCCGGGTTCTCGCGTTTCATCATGAACGTACCTGGCGCCGCTGCCGGCGCCGCGCCTCTTGCGCCGACCGCCCGCGAGCCCCAAGGTGGCGCCGTATCGCTCTCTCATCTTCTCTTCGGTTGAGGTGAAGCCAGGCCCGCGAGGAACCTCGGCCGCTCGCGGGCGCCCGCCGCGGTTCGTAGCGCTTCTACCAGCTGGTCGAGCGACACGATCAGCACGCCGGCTTCGACGCGCTCGAGCCGCCTGGCGTGGACGACGCAGAGGACCGCGAGCGCTCCGTGTGGGCACCAGCGGCGACGGCGGGCCTGCAGCCAGTTGGCCATCCCCTGCACCCGAGCGACATGCCGGCCGTCGAATGTCCTTGTCTTGGTCTCGATCGCGAATGCGATCCCGCTCGGCGCGATCGCCAGGCAGTCGATGTCCCCTCGTCCTTGCCAGCGCAGTGAATGCCGCAGGCGCCAGCCTTCGGTGGCAAGCGGCGCCAGTGCGCGCTGCACTTGCTCCTCTGACCGCGCGCCGACCCGGCTGCGCGTGGCCAGCCGCGTCGAATGGCGCGCCCGGACGCCCAGCGCGATCGCCAGCAGCAGGAGGATGAGCGCGAGCCAGACCGCCCGTCGGGCCGCGGTCAGCAGCGCCACACCGGCCGCTAGTAGACCGCCCGCGCCTGTTGTGATTGCGCGACAGAGGCGACGGTACTGCTGACGGCGCGGGTAGTTCACGATCTCGCCTGAGCGCGCGCCCGGGCTCGGTCGCGGCGTCGGTGCGCGTCTGCCGCGAGCGTCGCGCGAGCCGCGTGCTGTGCCAGGACGGCGGCCTCGAGGTCGCTCGCGTTTTGGTGGAGATAGGCGGGGGTGGTGGAGATGTCGGCGTGCCCCATCAGCTCTTGCAGCTGCTCGATCCGCGCGTCGGGGCGGCGCATGAACAGCGTCCCGTAGGCGAGCAGCTCGAAGACACGACGTCCGCGGCACGATTCACTCAATCGGCTAGAGGTACGCTCGAGCCATGGCCAAGGGACGGGAACAGTGGCGGAGCGTGCGCCACCGCCGAGCGGAGCCCCCGGCACTCGCAGGCCAGGCCGACGACCGCAGGCAGGTTTTTCAATCAGGCCTTGCTCAAGCCGAGGAGCTTTGGGATGCGGCCGCCGTCGCGGGCCCCGCGAGCCGACCCTTGCCTCTCTTTTACTGCATAAGCCAGGCCGGGCGCGCCGTCTGCGCGGCGGCCACCTCCATCGCCTCATCGAGATCCGCGCAGTCCAGGATGTCGAAGCCGGCGATCAGCTCCTTGGTCTAAGCAAACGGGCCATCGACGATCAGGACCTCACCACCGCGGACCCGGATCGTCGTGGCGTCCTGCACGTCCGACAGCAGTTGACCCTGTACCCGCACGCCGCGCCTGTCCATCTCCTGCACCCAGGCCTCCACCTCGGGGCCAATGGTCGTTCGCTCCTCCGGAGTCAGCTCGATCGACGGATCGCGGCACACCAGCATCATCTATTTCATCGCATTCTCAGTGACCGGGCTCAGGCGCCACGTCGAGAGCTGGGTTGCGGTCGAAGAACCCGAACGGCTTGAGCCAGAAGGACACGGTGTCGACCGGCATCACGGGCCAGTCCTCGACCCGCGTGACGTGGTGGATCCCGAACACGTACCAGAGCACGACGTCGGTGTTCTCCAGCGAACGGTTCTGCTCGATCCAGCGCGTGACTCCATCGTCGCCACGACCCTGCGTCGGATACTCCCCAGCCGGCCAGCGCTCGTCGTCGGCGTGACGCGTGACCCACATCGTGTGGCCGATCACCGGCGCGCGTCGCACGACAGGCGACGAAGGGTCGATCAGAGCCGGGATACAGGCGGTCGGCACCAGCTTGTAGCAAACCGGATCTCCATGGGCGTTGCACCGCTCGGGGTTTGCGACCTTCCACGTCCGTTGTGTGGCCCAGTCGTAGTCGCGCGCCGCCTCGGACTCGGAACGAAGCGGGGTCTGACGCTGCGCGAGCGCGAGCCCATAGGGGTTGCCCTCGTCGATCGGGAGAGGCTCGGATTGGACCTCATAAACGGTGTTGGCGCTGCCATCGATGTCAAGGTCGAGGCGGGCGACGATGAAGTGCTGGTGGTAGGGCGCGTAAGTGCGGCGATCGACGACTGTTCCGTGTCGAGGCGCGGGCGCACCCTCCGGCATCGTGGTTGTGACCATGATCCCGCTCGCCCGAACCTCACATTCGATACTCGCGTCCTGATAGAAGCGCCAGTAGACGAGATACTCGTAGTTGGCCACGGTCGCGTGGAACGAGACGACCAGCCGACGCATCCGACGTACTTCCGCACCGGCCCGGTCGTCGACGTGCTTCCAGAGCACTCCGTTGTCCTCTTCGTGCACGCAGATCGCGTTGCGCACCTCGTACGGCTCGCCATGAGCGTTGGCCAGAACAGCATCGAGGTATCGGATCTCGCCCAGGCAGTCGCAGCCCAGCGCCAGAGACTGCGTCATGTAGCCCAGCCCCCACTCGCCGATGTCAAACGCGGTGCGTGGCGCGTGGTCTGGGCTCGGGTCACGATAGGGGACGACCATCTCGGCGAACGAGAGTCGATGCGCCACCGGCCGCAGCTCCCCCTGGTCCTCGTAGCCGACTTCGTGCAGCACGAGTCCCTCGCGATGGTTGAACCCGATCCGCATCCGCCACCGTTGCCAACGAAGCTCGTTGCCGTCAAGCGTGAACGACGGACCTTCGGGCTGTCTGATCTCGAGCGATCTCAGGTCGTCGCGTTGCGTCAGCCCCGGCACCAGCTCCGGCCGATACTCGCCCATCACGTCCGGCAGCCCGGGGTCGTAGGCGTCCTGCAACTCGAGCAGCTCCATCCGGTTGACGTCGACGATCGGCCGCAGTCCCCCGACGAAGTGCGCGTACGGATTCGACTTCTCGCTGCCGCGCACCCACACATCGCACCACGCCACCCGCCGGTCGCGATACGCGGTCGGGACCAGCGCCTCCGAATACGCCCACGCGTCGACGAGGACCAGATCGAGATCTTCGATCCCTCGCCGTGCCAGCGCTGCGATCACGTCGGGATGGCGGCGGACCAGCTCGTCGCACTCGTGGTACTCCTCGACGGTGAAGTTGGGCTGAACGCCCGGCTGCTCCTGGACATCGGTCAATTCGCCTGCGCTCAAGTCGACCGTGCACTCATAGACCCGGCCGTCGCCGCGGTTCCAGACGACGGCCCGGGCCTGGCGCGCGAACGGCTCCCCAGGCTTCCACTCGGCGAACGCGGCCTTCGCGGGCTCGACCAGCTCGACGGAGGCAAACATCCACTGGTCCCCGCGTGCGTGACCCTCGCGGATCAGCGCGACAGCGCGTGAAACCTCCTCTGCGCGCAGGGGATCGAGCGGGTGCGGGGAGGTCGGCATAGCGGATGTCGGGGCGGGTCCGGTCGGTTCGATCGCGCGCAGCACGGGACGTTACGTCAATCGCGCCGAGCGGCGAGTGCCCTCGCGGCCTCGACCGACACTGATCGAACACTGCTGGGCTCAGCGGTTCGCTGGGTTCGTGTCAGTCAGTCCGGGGCGTGTTCGGTCGAGTGCTGCACGCAAGCGGGCTGCTGGCACGTTTGGGTCGCAGAGCGGGCTGGCGGCCGTGCAATCTGTCGCTTATCGACGCTCGAGTGGGCACGTCGAACACTCACGTGTCGGCGCACCTCAAGCGCCGACACGTGGTGTCTGAGTTCCGATCGGGCCAGCAGGCCTGAGTCCCGATTAGTCGCGCCGCTTTGAGAAAGAGCGCGGATCGACTCTCGGATCCCGAGCCTGCGACGGTTTCGGGTGGTTGCTGTCAGCTAGCCGTGACGCGGTGGCGTTGGCGGCGGGTCGCGACCGCTGCCCCGCTGCCGGCGCCGAGCAGGACGAGGATTGCCCCCGCGCCGATCCCGGCGTCACCCCACTGAAACGGCTGCTGCGAGGTGGCCGTCGTCTGATGCGCCGCCGTGGCAGGCGAACCGTCGATCGCGACGCGGTAGGGCGAAATGCACGCCCCGACACGCGGGCAGCCGCGAAAGCCGACAGTGTGCCCCTGGGCCGCCCCGCCGTGGTTACTGGTTCGAGAAACCTGCTGATCGGGATTAGGGCGCACGGCTGCGCCGGCGCGCTGAGCCTGGTTCAGCTCGATCGCAACTCCTCGTGGAGTCGAGTTGAGCCCTGTGACCGGGCCGGCTGAGACGTAGGTTCCGTTGGCATTTACATCGAACGGTCTCGCTGAAGCGGGCACTGCACTGGCGGCGAGCCCGAGCGCGACGACGATGCCTGTCGTGATGCGGTGTGTGGTGGTCATGGCGACTGCCTCCTCTTGGATGTCGATCGCGGTGTTCGATCGATCGCGAACAGCATCTGTCGTGCTGGTCGAGAAACGGTCGATGGCGGTCAACGTCTGGTAAGCGCGCCCGTGAGACCAGGGTTCAGAGGGACAGCGGGTCACTAGACGTCACAGCAGACGGACGGCGCAAGCGACGCCCCCACATTTCCTCATGTTTGGGGAGGATTTGTTGGTAGAGTCGCTCGTGGGGCTGGCCATGGGAGTTGTTGAGTTCCGGATACTCGGACCGTTAGAGGCCGCAGTGGATGGCCGGTTCCCGCGCTTGGGCGCACCCAAGCAGCGTGCGTTACTGGCGATCCTCGTGTTACACCAAGGCGAGACCGTCTCGGTCGATCGGCTGATCGACCAGCTGTGGGGCGAGCGCGCGCCATCGACCGCGACGAAGGCCGTCCAGGGCTACGTTTCGAATCTGCGCAAGGTCCTCGGCGAAGGGGTCATTCTGACCCGCGGGCGCGGATACGTGCTCGAGCTCGAGCGAGGGCGTGTCGACGTCGATCGGTTCGAGGCCATGAGCGCGGAAGGCCGACGCGCACTCGCCGCGGGAGACGCGGAACGGGCCCGAGACCGCCTCGGCGAGGCGCTCAAGCTATGGCGCGGGGAGCCGCTGGCTGAGTTCTCCTACGAGCAGTTCGCGCACGATCAGATCGCGCGATTGGAGGAAGCTCGGCTCACCGCGATCGAGGATCGCATCGACGCTGAGCTCGCTCTGGGCGACCACGCGGCGGTCGTCGGCGAGCTCGAGACGCTGGTGCGCAATCACCCGCTGGAAGAGCGGCTCCAGGCGCAGCGGATGCTGGCGCTGTACCGGTCCGGTCGTCAGGCGGACGCACTCGAGAGCTATCGCGATGCGCGACGCAAGTTGATCGACGATCTCGGGATCGAGCCCACTCCTGCGCTGCGGGAGCTCGAGCGGGCGATCCTCGAGCAGGATCCGCAGCTGGATCCGCCGCCGGCAGCCACCCGACGTCTCTCCGGATCCGCGTCGGCTCCAGCACCGAGAGTGACCGCCGCACCCCCCGACGGCGCGGAGACCGTCGCGATTGTGATCACGGACCTGGTGGGCTCGACGTCACTGGAGTCTCGCGCGGGAACTGAGGTAGCGGAACAGGTACGCCGCGAGCACTTTGGGCTGCTGCGCGAGGTCGTCGCCGAATCGGGTGGACGCGAGGTCAAGACCACCGGCGACGGGCTGATGGTCTCCTTCGGTACGGCCACCGCGGCGGTCGAGTGCGCGGTGGCGATGCAGCAGATGTTCGAGCGGCGCAACCGGTTCGCCGAGTACCCGCTGCATCTGCGCATCGGCATCGGCGCGGGAGAAGCCCGGGTCGAGGGCGGCGATTACTTCGGGATGCCGGCGATCGAGGCCGCCCGTCTGTGCGAACGGGCGCCGGGAGGCGGGATCCTCGTCTCACCGCTGACCGCGATGATGTCCGCGCGAGGCGAGGGGCTCACAGTTGAGCCGGCCGGGAAGATGGAGCTAAAGGGCATCCCCCGGCCCGTGGAGCCGTTTCACGTCCGGTGGAACCCAGCCCCCGCGA
>DATNKY010000185.1:0-8625 GCA_035603155.1 Solirubrobacteraceae bacterium | reverse complement strand
CGCAGCGACCCCGGACCACCGTCGTTGCCTTGGTGACCGCGATCGTGGCCGCCTGCGCCGAGGCGCCCGCGCCGAACGCGATCGCCACGAGCACCAAGATCCCGATCCCCAGTCGACGCCCCACGAGCGTGACGCTAGAGGTGGGCACGACGCGACGCAACCCGAGTCACCCCGCGCCCTCGGCGAGCGGTGCTTCGCCACGACGACGCGTAACCACCGCGCGTCGTCCTCACCAGCGAGACAATCGACGAAGCTATGTCGATGCGCCGCGCATGCGTTCCATGTCTGCTCGTCGTGGTCGCGGTTGCCGCAATCGGCGTGTTCGTCGCGCTGACGATCGCTGTGACCGGCAGTTCCTCGCTCGCGCTTGACTCGCGCGCGTTTGCGATCGCCGACGACGTGCGCGCCCCTTGGCTTGACAGCGCCGCCCGGGTGATCACGACGCTGGGCCTGATCGCGATCGTGGGGCCGGCCGTGCTCGTTGGCGCCGCGCTCATGCTCAAGCATCGCGCCCGCGCGGGTGCGGTCGTCGTCGGAGCGGCGCTGGTATGGATCAGCGTGAGAATCGCCAAATCGGTTGTCGACCGCCCCCGCCCGCCGCACCCGCTCGTGCACACTTCCGGCCAGAGCTATCCGTCGGCTCACGCCGCCAACTCCATCGCCTGGCTCGCGCTCGCGATCGCACTTACGGTCGTGATCCCGACCCGGGCCGGCCGGATCGCCACGATTACCGCTGGGGCTCTTCTAGCTGTGCTCGTCGGCTTGAGCCGGATTTATCTGCGCGCCCACTACGCCTCCGACGTCCTGGCCGGCGAAGCTCTCGCCGTGGCCACGTACGCACTGGCTGCGGTCGGCGCGGTCGCCTGGCAAGCTCGCCGTGTGCGTGGTCTGGGGTGGTTCAGGTAGGTGGCGCGGCCGTAAGCCGGCGGGCGATTGTTTCCCATCCGGCGGCGAGTCGCCCGAGCGTCATGTCGCGTCCGCGCAGCTGGTGTAGGACGACCTCGGCGCTCAAGCAAGCCAGCAGCGCCTCGCTCGCGTACTCGGCATCGAGGTCGGGCGCGGCGTCGCGGATGAGCATGGTGACGTGGGCGCGGTAGGCAGCGTAGGGTCCGAGGTCGAATCGTTGCCCCGGCGTTCCGGCGGTCTGCGCTGCGAGCACGAGGTCGCCGTGGGCTGAGAGGTGCTCGAGCAAGCCACGACCGAAGGCGATCAGCCGCTCACCGGCTGGTGCTCCTGGACCCAGCGGCGCCGGCCCGCGGATGAAGGCGTCCTGGAAGGCGCGTTCCGAGGAATCCAGCAGCGCCAGCGCAAGTGAGGCGCGGTCACCGAAGCGGCGAAACAACGTCCCCTTCCCGACGCCGGCCTCGACCGCGATCGCGTCCATGGAGGTGCATGCGACGCCATCGCGAGCGAACAGCCGCTCGGCCGCCGCGAGGATCCGCCGCCGGTTGCGCGCGGCGTCGGCCCGCTCTATCGTCGTGCCGACGATGGGGAGCTCATGAGGTTCGATGCCAACAGTCATTTGTCGATCGGACCGCGGTCCGTTTCTCCTGATACAGTCTAGCCTCGTTAAGCGGACCACGGTCCGAATCGACCCCAAAGAGGAGTGACATGGCCACCGACACCCAAGAACAAGGCGCAACCGAGATCCCTGGCGGTACCTGGACCGTCGACCCCGTGCACTCCGTCGCGAATTTCTCGGTCCGTCACATGATGGTAGGCACCTTCCGGGGTGAGTTCAAAGACGTCGCCGCCACCCTGACCGACGGCAAGCTGGTCGGCACGGTCAAGGTCGCCTCCTTGGAGATCAAAGACGAGCGGCTCAAAGGTCATCTGCTCTCGCCGGACTTCTTCGACGCGGAGCGCTACCCCGAGGTCGTCTATGAGTCCTCGTCGCTGACCGTCAACAACGGTGCGCTGACCAGCGAAGGCACCCTGACCGTAAAGGGCAAAAGCACCCCCGTCACCGCCACCGGACGCTTCGCCGGCCCCGCGCTGACGCTGGGCGACATCGAAAAGGTCGGCGTGGACCTCGAGACGACGATCGATCGCGACACGGTCGGCCTGCAGTGGAACGCGCCGCTACCCAAAGGCGGCTTCGTGCTCGGCCCACAGGTCACGATCTCGGTCACCCTCGAGCTGGCCCTGGTCGACGACGAGGACTAGCCAGTGCGAGTGCTCGGCGTCGTCGGATCGCTGCGCGACAACTCGCACAACCGACGCCTGCTCCGCGCGGCAGCCGACGAGCTGCCGCCCGGCGCTGAGCTGGTCCCCTTCGACGGGCTCAAAGCAGTCGAGCCGTTTGATGAGACCGACGAGGACGAGGCCGGCGGCGGCATGCCCGGGGCCGACGCGTTCATCGCGGCGGTCCGCGACGCGGACGCCGTCCTGTTCGTCACGCCCGAATACAACGGGTCGATCCCAGGTGTGCTCAAGAACGCCGTCGACTGGGCCTCGCGCCCGACTCCCGCGACCTCCGCGCTGGCCAACAAGCCGGTGGCCGTGATCGGCGCCAGCACCAGCATGTTCGGCGCCGTGTGGGCCCAAGCCGAGCTGCGCAAAGCCCTCGGGCTTGCCGGCGCCCGGGTCCTTGACCAAGAACTCGCCGTCCCCACCGCCCACGAGGCCTTCAAAGACGACGGCCGGCTCGCCCGCGGCGCCACCCGCCGACGCCTGCGAGAGATCCTCGCCCAACTCGTCGCCGAAGCCGAACCCCGTGCAATCGCCGACGAAGTGACCACCCCGCACCAAACCAGTTGACGAGAGCGTCGCCGTCTGTCTCATTTCCTCGGCGATCGCCCCGGTCAGCGCAAACAACCCCCACCGGCCTGAGCCCGATGTCGTGACCCCCAACGACAAAGTCCTCTTCGGCCTCGGGCTGGAGGCCGGCGTCCACCAGGTCGGCGAGATGCTCGGGCATGCCCGCCTGGCCGACGAGGCGGGTCTCGACGTCGTCAGCGTCGGCGACCATCCCTACTTCGCCGAGCGTCTCGACGCGTACGCCGCTCTGGGGTTCGTTCTGGGCGCGACGAGCGACATCGCCGGAGCGGTGATCTGCACGAACCTGCTGAGCCGTCCCGCTCCGATACTCGCCCGGACCGTCACAGCACTTTCCACGATCTCTCGCGGTCGGGTTGTACTCGCAATCGGTGCCGGCGGGATGTGGGAGGAGATCGTCGCCCTCGGTGTCCCTCGCCTGTCGCCCGCAGCCCGCGTACGAGCGCTGGAAGAGGCGATCATGATCGTGAAAGCGCTCTCCGGTGGCGGCGATCCGGTCACGTTCGACGGCGAGTTCTACCACGTCACCGAGCTGACACCCGCGGCCGCACCGACGCCGCCGATCTGGATCGGGGCGGGCGGCCCGAAGGGGCTGGCAGTGACCGGCCGACACGCGGACGGATGGATACCACCACACCTCGCCGACTGGCGAAGCAAGCGGGTGGCCGAGTCACGGCACATCGTCGACGAAGCGGCTGCTTCGGCAGGGAGAAATCCCACCGACGTCGACACAATCTATCTCGTGTCAGGGCGCATTACCCGAGACCCGCTACCGGACACCCGCGACGACGAGGGCCGCTGGATCGGAGGCGGAGTGACGCAGTGGATAGAGGAGCTTACCTTCGCCGTGATCGAACGCGCCGCCGCCGCCTTCAACTATGTGGTCCCTCCTGGCGTCACCATCAGCGACGCCACGCTAGACCTCTGGGCACACGAAGTCGTGCCAGCCGTCCGCGAAGCAATCGACAAGCGCTGACCTCGGGCGACCATCAAGCGTCCCTATTCGGCTAGCGTCTCGCCGGAGCCGCCCAGGTCAGCTCGAGCGCACCAGTGTGTGCGCGACCTGCCTGACCGTGTTGCTATCGATCGCGAAGCCGATGCCGGATGCCTGGGCGCCCATTTCGGGATCAACGGCGGCGAGCGTCGGGATCCCGATCACTTGGCCGGAGAGGTCCACGAGCGCTCCGCCGGAGTTCCCGGGATTGATCGGGGCGCTGGTCTGGATGACCGAGGAAAGAGTCACACTGACTGTTTCGGGCACGTTGCGCCCAACGGCGGAGACGATGCCCTCGGTCACGCTGGAGCGCAGCCCGAGTGGGTTGCCGATCGCGAGCGTGAGGTCGCCGACCTCGACCTGGGCCGAATTCGCGAACGTCGCGGGGTGCGGTCGCGCGCCTGTGATGCGTATCACTGCCAGGTCCATCGCGGCGTCCCTGCCGACCAGCGTTGCGGGGTGTTTGTCGCCGGAGGCGAGCGTGACCACGAACCGCGTCGCGTCGTCCACGACGTGCGCGTTCGTCACCACGTCGCCTCGATCGTCGAAGACGACGCCCGAGCCAAGGGCCAGCGGTGTCGCGATCTGTACGACCGAGGGGGAGACCTCTTTGACGATGCTCACGAAGCGCTGTTGCAACGAGCTCGCCTGATCGGCGGGCGCGACCGCCACGCTGGAGGTCCGGTGGCCGGCAGATGCGGCGCTACCGCAGCCGGCGGCGAGGACCGCTAACAGAGCGACCAAGAACGGGTACGCGGGCCTCCTCACGTACGTCGAGCGGCGCTGGCCCGGCGTCATCGCGAGCCAACTCCCCACGCCGCCCCGGCGAGGCGTTCGACAGTATCGTGGTTGTCCAAGACGAGCTGGCCGGCACGCTGGACCAGCCCGGCATAGGCCTCAGCGGCTCGCTCCTCCTGTTCGAGCGCCGACATGTACAACCCAAATGCGGACGTTACACCTGGGCCCGTCTCGCTCCCCCAGGAGCCATATGCATCACTAACCCGAAGGCACGCCTCGCGCCAGCTGACGTACGCCTCAATCATCCTGTCCACCAGTCGCTTCTGGCTCAGCTTGTTCATCGCGCATCTCCTTCTGGCTTGTTATCTGGGTCGGTTTCAAGGCGTCCAAACGGGCGGCTGCCAAGACCTGATCCCGGGGGTCGTCGTCGTGGTGAGCTGACGGAAGTCGGCGAGCATGGTGGCGTCCCTTGCCAAAGGGCCAGGACCGGCCGCGGTGAGGAGAGGGGGCCGCGGCCGGTCCCGGGGCCGAGGGCACCGAGCTCGGGCTGGACGTTTGGCTAGTAGCCACCGCCCACTGAGCTCGCACCGCCACCGGAGCTCGATGCAGGTGTGGAGGCCTGGTTTCCTGCGGGAGTGAGTGCGAACCAGGCGGCGCCGAATGCGACCACGCCCTGGCCGGTTGTTTGGCCGGGCTTTTG
Source organism: Solirubrobacteraceae bacterium (assembly GCA_035603155.1). Taxonomy (GTDB): domain Bacteria; phylum Actinomycetota; class Thermoleophilia; order Solirubrobacterales; family Solirubrobacteraceae; genus Palsa-465. The sequence goes on along the minus strand of DATNKY010000185.1, from coordinate 3,415 downwards.
GTCTTTTACAAACAGGTACAGCGGGTGGCCGTTATAGGTGACCTGCCGGTTGCCGCCCGAGCGGGCGATCGTTCCGAGCTTCGACGCGGTCAGTCCGGTGCCGGCGGTCGGCGTGCCTGTGGCCAGCAGCGGCGGCCACGCGCTCGCGCACGCGCCCGTGCACGCGCTCTTCGTGGCCGAGTCGGCCTTGAACAGGTAGAGGGTGCGGCCGGTGGAGTTGACGAGAATCGCTCCGAGGGTGCTGTTCGCGACGCCGACGGTCGCCGACGCGCCGTTCGAGCTCTTCGGAGGCGACGCCGCGGTCGCCTGGCCACCGCCGCCGCACGCCGCGACGGCCAGAGCCGCGAGCGGTATCACCGCGGCGCCAGCGAGAAAGGTAAGAGGCCTACTGCGTTTCATGTCGCTCCTTCGATTGGGGAAGATCGACATTCGCACCGACCGGCGGTGCTCGAATCACGCAATGCCTAGTCCCCTACCGGAAAACCTCGTAGTCGAGGGGTCGGAACGGCTCGCGCACCAGAGCGCGCTACTCGCCGCGCGCCAGGCGTTCCTGGCAGGGCCGTGTCAGCTCAGACAGTCGCTGCAGGTCGCCGGCTGCCGCCTGCTCGCGGTCGACCGCTGCGCGGTATGCACGGTACGCGCCCGCACGTTGAGGCGCGCCCGCGTCAAACCACGCGCGCAGCGCCTGTTCGGACTCGACCTCTGCCGCGACCCACGTCAGGTGGGCGTCGTCCACCACACGCGCGGCGATGACGGTTAGAGCACGGCTTGTGTTGGGGTCGATCCTCGCTGGGATTCTCATGAGATGTTCCTAAGGCTTGGTCGAACTCGTCAACGCGAGCGTAGGTGCGCTCCGGGTCGCTCGAATCACTGAACGCGTAGTCCGCGACCGGACGAGCTCCTAGTCATCGGGGCGTCGACAGGAGCGGGGGCGCGGTATGGTCGGTGCTGCCATGGTTTCTGACGGGCCGGCGGAGGTGTTGCACGGCCGGCGCGAGGAGCGCGAGGCGCTGGGTGGGCTGCTCGAAGCGGTGCGGGGCGGGCAGAGCAGGGTGTTGGTGGTGTGCGGCGAGCCGGGCGTTGGCAAGACGGCGCTGGTGGAGTGGGCGATCGCGTCGGCGTCGGGTTTCGGGGTCTTGCGGGCTGTTGGTGTGGAGTCAGAGATGGAGTTGGCGTTCGCGGCTTTGCAGCAGTTGTGCGCGCCGATGTTGGATCGCCTGGGCGAGCTGCCCGTCCCGCAGCGGGATGCGCTGGGGGTGGCGTTTGGGTTGCGTGCGGGGGATGCGCCGGATCGGTTCTTGGTGGGGTTGGCGGTGCTGAGTCTGTTGGCGGAGGTGGCCGAGGAACAACCGCTTGTGTGTGTGGTCGATGACGCGCAGTGGCTTGATCTGGCGTCGGCGCAGGCGCTCGTGTTCGTGGCGCGGCGGCTGTTGGCGGACTCGGTCGCGCTTTTGTTGGTGACGCGCGAGCCGGGCGATGAGCTCAGGGGGTTGCCGAAGCTGGTGCTCGAGGGTCTGGGCGACGGTGATGCGCGGGCGTTGTTGGGCTCGGTAGTGCGGGTGCCGCTGGATGAGCGGGTGCGGGAGCGGATCGTGGCTGAGACGCGGGGTAATCCGTTGGCGTTGCTGGAGCTGCCCCGGGGGTTGACGCCGGCGCAGCTGGCCGGCGGGTTCGGGTTGCCCGACGCGCCTGGTCTGTCGGGGCAGATCGAAGACAGCTTTCAGAGGCGGTTTGCGGGGCTCCCAGCCGATACCCAACGGCTGTTGTTGGTCGCGGCGGCGGAGCCGGTCGGTGACCCGGTGTTGGTGTGGCGCGCGGCTGGGCGGCTCGGGATCGGCGTTCAGGCGGCGTCTGACACCGACGGGTTGCTCACGATCGGCGCGCGGGTGACTTTTCGTCATCCCTTGGTCCGCTCGGCGGTGTATCGCGCGGCGTCGCCGGAGGAGAGGCAGGCCGTGCATCGTGCGTTGGCGGACGCGACCGATCCTGAGGTCGACCCCGATCGCCGTGCTTGGCATCTTGCCCAGGCGACCTCTGGTTTTGACGAGGACGTCGCGTCTGAGCTTGAGCGCTCGGCGGGCCGCGCTCAGGCGCGCGGAGGATTGGCGGCCACGGCCGCGTTCCTCGAAAGAGCGGCCGTCCTCACGCCCGAGCCATCACGCAGGGCGAAGCGAGCGCTGGCCGCGGCGCAGGCCAAGCACCAGGCCGGCGCGTTCGACGCGGCGCTGCGACTGGTCGCGATCGCCGAATCAGGACCGCTGAACGAACTCCAGCGCGCCCAGGTCGAGTTGCTGCGCGGTGAGATCGAGTTTGCCGTCCACCGCGGTAGGGACGCTCCACCGTTGTTGCTCAAGGCCGCCAAGCGGCTTGAGCCGCTCGACATCGGCCTCGCGCGCGCGACCTACCTGGAGGCGTTGTCCGCGGCGATCTCCGCCGGTCGCCTGGGCGCCCGCGACGGTGTGCGCAAGACGGCGGATGCTGCACGCCGGGCGCCCCCGTCGCCGGAGCCCCCGCGAGCGCCTGACCTGCTGCTCGATGGGCTGGCTGTGCTGCACACCGAAGGCTATGCCGCTGGGACCCCGATGTTGAAGCGGGCACTGCGGGCCTTTCGCGGCGACGAACTCTCCAGCGAGGAGGGGATTGGCTGGCTGTGGCTCGCGTGCCGTACTGCCATGGATCTGTGGGACGACGAGAGCTGGTTCGTACTCTCTGTCCGGCAGATCCAGCTCGTCCGCGATGCCGGCGCGCTGACCGTGCTGCCACTGGCGCTCAACCTGCGAGCAGGTATCCATATTCTCGCCGGCCAGCTCGCCGCGGCGGAGGCGTTGAGCGAGGAGGCGTTCGCGGTCAGCGACGCAATCGGAAACCCCAAAGTGCCCCACGCCCGCCTGTTCCTCGCCGCCTGGCGCGGCCAGCAGGCGGAGACCTCACGCCTGACCGCGGCTGGCGACCGGGACGCAACCGCCCGCGGCGAAGGCCGGACGATCGGCGTCGGCAGGTACGCGACCGCGGTGCTCTACAACGGCCTCGCCCGGTACGACGATGCGCTGACCGCCGCCCAACAGGCCACCGAGTACCCGCAGGATCTGGCGTTCTTCACGTGGGGGCTGGTCGAGCTCATCGAGGCGGCAGCCAGGTGCGGGGAGGCCGATCTCGCAACCGACGGCCTGCGCCGGCTGTCGGAGTTTACCCGCACCAGTGGCACCGATTGGGCGTTGGGGGCCGAGGCCCGTTCGCGAGCGTTGCTGAGCGAAGGCGAACCGGCCGAGGGCCTGTATCGCCGGGCGGTTGAGGCGCTCGGGCGGACCCGCGTACGGGTCGAGCTCGCCCGGGCCCACCTCCTGTACGGCGAATGGCTGCGCCGCGAGCGCCGGCGACTTGACGCGCGCGAGCAGCTACGCACCGCCCACGAGCT
>DATNKY010000282.1:0-6313 GCA_035603155.1 Solirubrobacteraceae bacterium | reverse complement strand
AGCGTCTCGCGCACCGGCTTGCCGTTCTCGTAACTCTCCGCTACGGCAAGCATCTCGGCGTTCTCATCGATGGCATCCGCAACGGCGTTCAGGACGGCCGCACGCTCGGCCGGGGAGCGTTGCCCCCATTCCTCTTTGGCCGCGTGCGCGGCGTCGAGGGCAAGTTCGATGTCCTGCGCACCGGAATGCGCGACCTCGCAGAACACCTCGCCCGTCGACGGAGTCACGTTCCCTCGATACTCCCCCGTTGTCGGAGGTATCCACTCACCGCCGATGAAATTGTCGTAGCGCTCCCTGAGCGCGACTGGACTGCCCGACGCGCCCGGCGCGTCATAAGCGGTTGACTGGATCACTGACATATTGGGCTCCTTGGTGGAAAACGCGGACTCGCGCGCTAGTAAGAGGGCTAGAACCCCCCGCGCGGTCAATCACATTGAGACGCGTCCACCGAGTCGGCGGGATAACGCCTAAGACATCTAACACCAGCCCCGCAGTCAAAACCAATAACCCATGCTCCGCGCCGCGTGGCGCAAATAGCGCCGTTAGTGGCGTGCGGACTTGGGGTGAGTGTCCTGGCCGCAGGGCCAGCTCGTATTCGACTGTACTCCGATCGCGGGCGCTTATGTGCGCAGACCGCAAAAGAAATAAACCGCCTGGACTCGCGGACCGGACCCCGGCCTAGGCGAGCTGACGCGCCGCAGCCGCAAACCGCCCGCGGGACTACTACCCACCGACGCAGCGCGAGATGCACTGGCCGTCCTCATCACTGACTACCGCATCGCCGCTCAGACAGCCATCTCGCGCCCGGGAGCAAGGCAGCCGCGTTCGGCGCCACGCAGCGCCACGTCCGCCAGCGCGCAGCCGCTGGTAGTGCCGCGTAAGCACGGGCTGTGCCTTGACGATCGTCCTGCCCGCCGACGACGGCTCACCCGCATCACTTAATCGAGGTAGTCGGCTGACCTGACACCGCTGGTCTGGAAACGCCACGAGCCACCGCCTGGTCGGGCGCGAGAGTTTTGGATTGTCGCGTGCGACGTGAGGTCGCACGCATTGAGTGATCAACGCTGGGATTGGAGGCTAGGTCGATGACGTAGAGCGTTGGTTCATGTCCGTGCTCGATGACCTGTCCCCGCCCGGACGTGCGTCGCCCGGGGTGCGAAGCTCGGGGGAAAGCCGAAGGGCTGCCGTTTTATCCGGCGGCGACGGGCGAGGGGAAGATCGGACGGGTGAACACGCGTGAACCCTTGGTTGATGCTTCGTAAACCAGAGCCCCGCATAGATGGAAAGCTGTGGCGGGGTGCAGCGGACATGCCGCTGAGATGCGGCGGGCGCTGGCCGGTGAGCGACTCCGGTCAGGGCGAGCACCACCGTCCCCGGAGTAGAGAGGGCACCCACCCCGATCGCAGCTCGTGCGTGCGAAACACGGAAACGCCGTCTGGGTCCAGCTCTTGGGCCGGTAAGCCGACCGTGAGGGAGGCCCAATGCCTTGGCGGGAAAGGATGACCAACAAGCCAATGCCGACAGCGGAAACGCAGCGGGAAACCAAGACACGATGGTCGGGCTCTCCTCGCGACCGTCTCGGATAACCGGCCGGATACGGATCCTCGTGATCCGGCCCGAAAGGGCGCTAACGTGGGTCAGGTGGACCCCGAAGACGACGATGACGACGATGCCCCTAACCAATGGACAAACTAGACACTGGGTGACCGCGGTGAGTGGACCTGCGGACGACTCGTTCCCTATTGAGCGGATCGTAGGGCCTTGCGTGATCAGACCTGACGGGTCTGCTTGAGCCCGGTGCGGTGAAAGTCGCACGCCGGGTTCTTAGGAGGGTTCGGGCGTAGTAATGCGCCCGGGCCTATCCGACCCTTCCGATCACGAGATCGGCACTGCTGCATTGGCCGGCCGCCGACTGAGAGCAGCAGACAGACCCGGGCCTATTCCCGCCCCTGATGTAGCCGGTGGTTCGTGGTTGCAGCAGTCTGCGGACGGTTGGTGATTGCCGGCACTAGCCCATAGCAGGAGCCTCAACGGGAGCGGATATAAACCGAGACGAGTTCTTCGCTCATCGTGCCCCCAGGCCGACGACTTGCACGACGGAGATCCCTATTCAGAGAATGGGCTCGCTTGCCAGCTGAGTTTGGCGCCGCAGTTCCAACGTGGATCGCCCGGATGATGGACACTCACTTGATGAGAATCGAATGACCCTGTGACCTTTGTGCCAGTAGAGGAGGGAAACCTCCCTTTCATCGAGAGCGTGTCGCGTACGGGCGTGTCAGGGTCTGGCAAATTGATAAGGGAAAACACGTCCGCAAATGCGCCACCATGGTTGACACCGACTAGGTCCTCATCGTAGCCCACGTCGGTTCGGCCTCCGCCCGCGCAACTGAAAACGGAAAACACCGTCCAGTCGAGACCGCCACCAGAGCGGTAAAGATAGACGGGCCGACCCTGCGAAGTACGGCCTGTCCACAACCTACCAAGTGGGTGGAGCGACCCGACAAACTCGCGCATGAACGTCCAGCCAACGCGGGACGAATAGCGCGCAAACACGGAATACGCAAAGCCCTGCTGCTTCCACATATACCCAAACCATCTATCCGTTTTGAAGCGATACATTCGTCTCCCATGCACGCGGACCCGACTAACAGGGTGCCCTTGCACGTTTTGCGACAGGTTGATTGCCTTGCCGACATCACTCACGGGGCTTCTGGAGAACGTGGCGTTCACCAGGTCGGTCCTCCTCCCGTAGCATCTACACTTGTAGTTGATGCTGAGCCAATCGGGGTTCGTGTTCGATCCCTTCCATCGAAAGAAGTGTCCGTGGGTGAACGTCGCCGTGTTATCGATGCCGAGCGGATCCGGCAGAATCGACGGGTACAGCGGTCGCGGTGTCAGCTGCGCGCGGATCAGCGCCTCACGCGCCTGAGCGCACGTACTACGAGCCGACCCTGCCGCAGGCGGTGCGAGAACCCGATCACAACGGTCACGGCGATCAGCAGCTTAAACCCCGTCATCCAACCGCTGGCCGCCACGGTCGTCGAACCTACACGTTCCCGGTCCATCAATGACCCCTCATCACGCGCCCTACCGCGCTTATTCAGTTACGCACCCACAACGTACGCCTACGAAGAGAGTTGCGCAAGTCACAAAAGCCACGGCCACGGCGGCTCGTTGGCAATAAAGACGGACTACCGTCTAGCGCGACCCGAGCCGCGTATATCAGCGCCTCCAGCGAACATGCTGCAGGCCGCTTTGATCGCCGAGGCAGCCAGCTTCAGACCACTCCTGCCTTGGCGTCACCGAGCCCGAAGGAGAAGCCCGACCCTCCGGCCGTCGCACCGCCGGCGTGGCTCGTGCTCCACGCATGGAGCCAACTCAAAGAGCTGGTCCTCACTGCTCCGTATAGCCGATGCAGCCGTCTGGTCGACCCAGCTGAGGCGGCCCTATTCGCGCATCCTCCCCTGGCTAGTGCAGTCTCCGTGTCGATCGGCTTCGGTGGCACGCTTAGCCGGACTAGTCCAAAGGCACGGCGGAGCTCCCCAAGACCTGCGAGAAGCCTTCGGCTTCGAGCCCCACCCAGACGCTCGTCGCTGAATGGATGCGAGCGATGCTGAAGTGGACGTTGGCGTTGCCTTGCCCGTTGGTTGTCACCATCGCGAACTGAATGATGTTTACGCAGTCGCCGGGGTCCTGTTCGTCGGCAAGGGAATAGGTCGTGTTCGCCGACGCGCCCTTGATTGAGACCTCGCCAGTGAGCCGGCCGTCCTCCCCCGGAGTATTCAACACCACGAAACCAAACTTGGCCGCGGTTGGCGCCGCGCCGGTCGAGCAAGAAAAGCCGCTGGAAACGATGTTCGGGCCATATAAAGGCGCCTTTTGCGCCCCCTCTGGAGCCGCACCAGCGGTGGCTACTCCGATCGTCGCTATCGCGCCCACAATCGCAAACGGCGCTCGTGCCCATCGGATGAGACGGCGATTCGACATAGCGAGACTCCCCTGTTCGTGGGTCGACGTGACTTGCGGGACTCAGCGGCCGAACGGATCGGTCGAGCGCGATGCGTGCACGGCCCACCACCAGCAGCACGCCAACGCTGGCTCGCAACCAGCGAACCACCCCAATCCGACTCAACACCGACGGTCCCATGATGCGCCTCGGCGCCGAATCCACGCGGTGAACCGGGCCCATCCTCCCGCTGCCAAGCACTAGTCAATTTGGGCCCTCCGGTCGTCTTAGAGCCGCCAGCGACTCTCGCAGCCAGCGCTAACAACGCGCTCACACCGGATAACAGCCCGCGAAACGGTGCATCGCCCATCGCGCGGCGCGCCGACCAGACTTCCGCCGTCGCCGCTGCGGTCACCGGCTCGCCGCCCCTTCGTCGTGCGGCCCATCCGGTCGCGTCAGCCCCAGTGCTGCTCTGAGGATCGGGTTGGTCGAAGCGGAGCGCCGCGGTCGTCCACGAGGGACATCGCGACGGTCGAGTTGAGAGCGGCAGCGCTGTGCGCCTACCATCGAGCGCATGTCGAACGACGATCAAGCGGTTGAACTCGCGGAGCGAGCGGCTGGGGACATCCCACCACAGTTCTGCACCGTGGTTGACGTCGATATCACAGGTGACCTTGCGAGGATCTGGCTGCTGACCAACGACGTCGCTCAGTGGGAGGAGTATCAGGTCAACTACAGGCTCGAACAGGGGACCTGGGTTGAAGTGCTCTCGGCCGGTGGCTTCCAGACGGACACGCCAGACCACGTTAATGAGCGAGCACGCCGCCTTATGGACGCCACGCCCCCAGAGCCGCGCTGAGCTCCAAGCACGGACCTTCCAGCTCCGTCGGCGCGGCTTCCGCATCGTCAGCGACACGGGTCTCGTCGCGAGGCTGCCGTTGTCGCTACCGGTCAGGCCGGAGCGGAAGCCCCGCTCCGTGGCGCAATGAGGCTCGAGATCGTTGGCTAGGCCGGAGGGCCGCGACGGGATTGGCGACCGCCGCGCTCGGGGTCGCGTCGATCGAGTCCAGCAGCTGCCCGTGCGCGGTCGGCCGGTTCGCGCAGCGCGCCGATTGTTCGTTCGAAGAGCTCGGCCTGGCTCTTTACGAGCCCGGCGGTCTCCTCTAGCGCGCGCCCGGCAGCCTCCAGCGCTTCGGCCTGCCTGCGCAGCATCGACCCGCTCTCCTCGAGCAGGTCAAAGATCACTTCGACCGGCGCGAGGACGTGAGCCGCCAACTGCGTCTGGAGTCTGCGTTCGCGCTCGATCACCTCCTGCACAAGCTCCAATTGGCGCTGCATCGGCTCAAGCAGCTGACGCGGAAGCTCCGCACGGCCGCCGACCGACGCCGCGGAGGCGACCACGGCATCCATCAACTTCCGCCACTCACCTAGCAGCTCCTGGCCGCTGAGCTCAGGCACTCGACATCACATCTCCCATGATCGCATCGAACCCGCACGCCGACCCGACATGCGAGCGCTTTGCCCTCCGCGCCAGGCGGGGCGCGCTGGTTGATGCACCGCACTTTCCCCGGCTTACGCCCGGAAGCGTTCAAGCGTCCTCGAAAAACGGCCAGGCCAAACGCACTCTTCTGCATCGCCGCGGGATCCAGGAGCAGAGCGCCGAGCGATCCGCGCTGCCAAGTCGCGCCAGCGCCCCGGGGCGGAATCAGCCGGGCGCTGGCTGACGCTGCCGGAGGTCCCTCGACATTCGAATCGTCTGGCTCCGGGTCACCGCGGCGGTCGTCGTGAGCGTCAGCGGCCGGGTGCCGAGCTCGCTTCTGCCGCAGCGCGCCAGGGGTGCTCCGTGCGCCACGGGTCCGCACGACCCTGTCGACCGAGCGATGCCCGCGCGTCGCGCCGCCCCAGCTCGATCAGCGGCCGGATGAACTCGGGAGCGAAGAACAAGTAGCTCAGCAGGTCGCCGCGAACGGGATCACGTCCGGCGTCCAGCAGCCGCCCGAGCAGAGCCAGCTCGCGGTTGCGCCGCAGTCCACGCGCGCCGGCGTAGTGGCGGTTGTAGACGTCCATCGCCAGGCGGCCGATCGCGAGCCGGTCCGTCGGCGCGACGAAGATGTACGGAACGAGCCGGTGCTTGATCGGGTTCCCGCTCTGCTTCACGTCGTCGTTGATCGTTGCCAATGTGTCGACGTCGTGCGCCAGCTGGTCTGCGAGAACGGCCTGGACAACGGCTGAGGCGCCGTCGAACACGTCCGGGCGACGATCGTCGCACTCCAGCGGCGGCCCGCCGACCGAGTTCAGTCCGACCACCACCAGCCGGCCGGCGTCCAGCTTGAGGGCGGGCTTCAGCGGCGTGTTAAGCCGCACGCC
>DATNKY010000618.1:0-3224 GCA_035603155.1 Solirubrobacteraceae bacterium | reverse complement strand
ATCGGACGGCGGCGCCAGCCGCCCCACGACCGCCACCGGCTCGGGCGGGCTCGGCACCGTGATCCATCATCCCGTACCGCTGACGCTGCGTCGGCTGCCCCTCACCAACCAGCATGGACAGCACCTGACACTGAACGCGTGGCCGGGCACGACGGTATTGCTGGTTCCATTCCTGACCCTGTGTCAGGACGTCTGCCCTCTGATCACCGGCAACCTGCTCGCAGTCGAGCAGTCTCTGAAGGCCGATCACGCCGCGGGGAAGGTCGAGATCGTCGAGCTCACGATCGACCCGCACCGAGATACGCCGGCGCGACTCGCCGCATACGCGAACCTCACCCACGCCGACTGGCAGCTCGTGACCGAGTCACCCTCGACGCTGCACAAGCTGTCGAAGTTCTTTGGGTTCTATTTCAAGAAGATCGCCGAGGAAGATCCAGACGCTCGCGATTGGTGGACCGGCAAGCCGCTCACATACGACGTCGACCACACCGACAACTACTTCGTGATTGACCCCTCCGGCGTCGAGCGCGTCGTCCAGGACGCCGCCCCCGACTTCCACGGCAAGCTCAACCCGAAGCTGTACAAGTTCCTCGACGTTCTGGGTCGCCGCCACCTCAACCATCCAGCGCAACCGGATTGGACTCCTACGGCTGTGTTAAATGCGCTCGCGATCTCGGTCGGCATGCCGTTGCGTCCCGCCGAGCTGCACTGAAACGCGCCGCGCGGCGCGCCCATATCGAGCGGGTGCGCCGCGCGGACCTATTGGTCCGGCGTCTCTCGCGTCAATCACCTACGGACGAAGCGGCAGCCAGGATCGCCTCGAGGGCCACCTGCGGGTGCGACACCATCGAGACGTGCGAAGCGGGCACGTCGGTGATCGTGGCGCCCGCGCGCTCGGCCATCTGCCGCTGTGTGTCGGGCGGGATGACGTGGTCCTCCGTGCCTACCACCGCCCAGCTCGGCAAGGACTTCCAGGCCGGCGCGCCAGACGGAGTGGTGTTGGCAGCCAAGGTAATCGGTCGCTGGCTCGCGGCGATCAACCACCGGTCGGCTTCCGGCAAATCCTGGGCGAAGGCCGTGTGCACCGTGTCCGGCTTCAAGTAGGCATCGGCGTCACCCTCCGGGGCGCCGGGATAGCCGATGAGGTCGAAAACCGTCGTGGGGTCCGGGACGTCCAGGGCCGAGCCCGAGCCGCCCAGGATCGCGAAAACGTTCTCCCCCTCGTCGGGGACGAACGCGTCGACGTATACGAGCGCTCTCACATCACCACCGCCGGTAACTGCGTTGGTGATCACAAAGCCACCGTAGGAGTGGCCGACAAGGACGACCGGGCCAGTTGTCCGCTGTTCGATGAACGAGGCGACGTATGGCGCGTCGATCGCGACGGCGCGCAGCAGGTTGGGCGGAGTCAGCACGGTGAAGCCCTGGCTCTGCAGCTCCGACGCGACGGCGTTCCAGCTGGAGCCGTCGGCCCATGCTCCGTGGACTAGGACGATCGTGGGCTTCGGCATATCCATCCTCCCGGCAGGTTTATCGACTTAGCGGTGTGACGCGCTCAGCCTACTGCTCGCCTGCACGACGCGCGTTCACAGTAGAGCCACTCCCACCGCCGCGGCGCGGACACGATCGACCCGGTGCAGGTGCCCTTCGAAGGTAGACGGACGGCGCGATCGGATCGCGCCGTCCGTCAGCGGCCTCACTAGGGGATGACGACGTCGAACGCGAAGTCCTGCGTCGCCGCCGCGATGCCATAGGTCGTCGGACTGACGTCGTCCAGAATGATCGGCCCGTACACGTCGACCTCGAGCCAGTGCTCGGTGTCGGCGCAATCCGTGGCCGTCCGCACGACGTCGATCGATGGGGTGCCGTCGGCGGTCACGACGGGGGCCACGGTGTCACCGTCGACTCCCGCGGGGAGCGGGATGCAGTACTCGCCGGCGTGCTTGCGCACGGGATTGCCTGGGAAGCCGTGATCGGTCCCCGGCTGCCACTCGGCGTTGCCGCTCGAGGTGTCGACCTGGACGATTCCCGATGCGGCCGCGGTGCCGGCAGGACCCTGCGGCCCCTGCGCGCCCTGTGGCCCTCGCGCACCCTGTGGACCAGCGGGACCGGCCGGGCCGCGGGCCCCGCTCGGCAGCTGGCCCGGCCGGAAATCAGAGGACACGAGCGAGTGCGACTTGATGTTGCGGCCCGTGATCGTTCCCTTCGCGATCTGGTGGCCGGTGATCAGCTTGCTCGCCGCGAACGCGGTCCCTCCCGAGAGTGACAGGAACAGCGCGATCGCGATTGCGATCCGCTCGAATGTGAACCTGCGATGAACTCGACTTCGGGCGGCGAGATCGCGACTGGATTTGCGATGAGACACGACGTACTCCTCTCTGCTGCTTGTGACTGGACGCCGGTCAGCATCGAGGCCGGCCGGCGTAAGCCGCATCAGGGAAACCCCTATTTGTCGGTAGCTCGGCGATCGGGGGATTTCCCCGACGCGAGCCAAAGCCGCCCGTCGCAACCATCACCGCAACGACAACCAATGGCCAGAACAGGTCACAGGCAGAGGAGGTGCTGTCATGCAGAACAAGTCAGGATCAGGTCGGCGCGGACGGGTGATCGCGATCATCGTCGTGATACTCGCGGCGCTCGGCGCGCTCGTTTCTGGTTCCAGCGGGACCCCGACGGGCATTCGTCCTGTCAAGCATCCCGCAGCGATCATCGCCCCGGTGGGCGGGGTCGCATCATCGGGGAGCTCGCTCTCGTCGGATCCGGTGGCTCCGTCGACAACGACGGATCCGGGGCTCGACCAGACCACCGATCCGGGTCTCGATCAGAACGACTGGAATCAAATTTGCACCAGCGGCTGCAATCCGGGTGACGGCCTTCCCACGTACCAGGATGGTGGCGGTCTAGCGCTACCCGGCGGTGGTGACTGAGCCCTCGCGGCGCACGTTCACACATCACGATCAAAGGAGCACGAGGTGAGATACGCGCGGGTCGTCGCGAACCCGAGCCGACGCGTCGCGATGGCCCGCGCGTGCCTCGCCCCGCCGGGGTCTCCCGCTGTCTCGCCGCGCGCGTTCGAAACAAACCGGAGCGGACGGGTAGGCTGGCGAGGATCGCTGTATGGGTACTCCAGGGCCTGGCGGATTGATCGGTCGGTCGGCGGCCGTCGAACAGCTCACACGCGCTGTAACCGACGCACGTGCGGGCCCGGTCGGAACTCTGCTGGT
>DATNKY010000613.1:0-2084 GCA_035603155.1 Solirubrobacteraceae bacterium | reverse complement strand
CGACGGAGTCCCGCCCCCTGCTCCAGGGCGCGCGGCTGACGGTGTACGAGCTGGGCCGGCTCGGGATCGCTCACCAGCTGCTGGTCGACGGCGCCGCCGCCGGGCTGATCGCCGCCGGCGAGATCGACGCGGTGATCGTGGGCTGCGATCGCGTGGCGGCCAACGGCGACGTCGCGAACAAGGTGGGCACCTACCCCCACGCCCTCGCGGCCGCCGCCGCGGCGATCCCGTTCGTGGTCGCCGGACCGACCTCGACGATCGATCCCGCGTGCCCGTCGGGTGATCGGGTCGTGATCGAGGAGCGCGACCCCGATGAGGTGCGCGCGATCCGCACGGGCCCCGGCGGCGACCTGCATCAGTTGACGGTCGCCGGCACCCCGTGTCGCAACCCCGCTTTCGACATCACGCCGGCATCGCTCGTGACGGCGCTGGTGACCGAGCGCGGCGTCGCCCGCCCCGCGCGCGGCGAGTCGGTCCTCGGTCTGCTGCCCGGCGGCTAACGCCGTCGATTCGGTCCTCGGTCTGCTGCCCGGCGGCTAACGCCGTCGATCTTGGGCGCTATCCGACGAGGATCGACGCTTCGTGAGCGCCGCGACTCCGGCCCGCCGCAACTCGAGCTGCTGCACGATCCGACGCGAGTCGCAGATCACCTCGCCGTCGAGCACCAGCAGCGGGACGCGCTTCTGTCCGCTCAACGCCACCACCTCCGGACGTCGCGAACGGCGTTGCGGAACGACGACGACGTCGAACTCGATCCCATCGCGGCGCAATGCCCGCGCGACCCGCCCACATGGGCACAACCAGTTCGTCGGGGTGTTGCACCGGTAGAGGGTCGCCACCGCGGAGACGATAGGCATTGCGCTCTGGTTGACAATCCATCAGATCTGATGTATCAATATTGATGTGAATGCGGTCGAGCTCTACCTGCTGGGTCGCAAGCTGATGAAGATCGCCGAGGAGGCCCTCCCCAGGCCGGCGACCGGCGCCCCGCCGACAAGCGTGCGGATGATCGTGATCGACGTCGCCGAACACCCGGACAGCTCGATCGGCGAGATCACCGAGCGCACCGGGTTCCCGCAGAGCCACGTCTCCGCATCGGTCGCGCGGTTGCGCGAGCTCGGCGCGTTGACGACGTGGGTCGACCCTCGCGATCGCCGGCGGACGCTGGTGAGGCTCGCCCCCGGCATCCATCAGCGCGCGCAGCGGGCAGCGGTGCCAGTGGACGCGCAGCTCGCCGCGGCGTTGCGGACCAGCGACCCCGAGGCAGCGCGGGAGGTAGGTGAGGCGCTCGACACGCTTTCGGCTCACCTGCGCTCGCCGAGCCAGGACCGTCCCGAACCGAGTAGTCCTAGACAGGAGCGATGAACATGCTTTTCCTTGCCCGCCAAGGTGCCGGCCGTTGGAAGCTGATCCCGATCCAGCTCGCGCTGCTTGCGGTGCTGCTGGCCGCCACCTTTGCCTTCCACATCACCGGCACCACGCTCGTCGAGCTGAGGATCGCGCGACTGATCGTGTTCGTCGTGATCGTTGTCGGACTCGGCTGGTCCTCGCGGCGCCGCGCCAGGAACGCAACTGGACCGGGCCGGGAGCACGACCGGCGCCTCGAGCGCCGGCTGTAGCCTCCGATACCGGGGCGGGCCCGCCCACCTTCTCCGGTAGGGTGGCGCGGTCATGGCGGTCGCGATCGTGTCGGACACGTGCCACTACCTGCCCGGCGAGCTCGTCTCCGCGTACTCGGTGCACGAGGTCAGCCTCTACATCCACTGGCCGGAGGGCGCACAGCGCGAGAGCGAGATCTCCGACTACGCCGCCTACTACAAGCGGCTCGGATCCGAGGCCGAGCTGCCGACGACCTCGCAGCCGTCGATCGGCGACTTCCTCGAGGTCTACGAGCCGCTGCTCGACGCCGGCCACGAGATCGTCTCGATCCACCTCGCGGGCGGGATGTCGGGCACCGTCGGCAGCGCGCAGCAGGCGCGCGACCAGCTCGGTGACCGTGCCTCGCGCGTGTTTGTGTTCGATTCGGCGACCGCCTGCGGGGGCGAGGGCCTGGTGATCATGGCCGCCGCCGCCGCCGTCCGCGG
>DATNKY010000602.1:0-2481 GCA_035603155.1 Solirubrobacteraceae bacterium | reverse complement strand
ATGCGTTGTCGCCCGAGATGTAGACGGTCTCGGCCCCCGGCGCCGCGAGCACGAACCCGAGCACCGGTCCTTGAAGCTCGTCGCTGCCGTCGGGCCCGTGCTGCGCATGCACCGCCGTGACCTTCACGGTCCCGCCGCTCGGAGTCTCGAGCTCGACCTCTGACCACGGCTCCATGCCGACCACGTTGCCGCCGAGTTCGGCGGCCGCCTTGGTGGTGGACAGGACGCGCGGCACCGAGGGAAGGAAGGCTCTGCCGGCGGGATCGAGGTTGTCGCTGTGGTGGTGGTGGGAGAGGAGGACGACGTCGATCGGACCGTGCTCGGCGACGTCGAGTGCCGGGCCCGTGAGCTTGGTGAGGCCCCCGTACTCGCCGGGAGGCGAGAGAGCCGGATCGGTCAGCCACCGCAGACCGCCGTACTCGACGATCGCGGTCGGGCCTCCGACGAGCTGGATCGCGAGCTGTGCCATCAGTCGATCGGGAATCCGGGGTCACCCGCGTTGGTCATTGCAGGTCCATGTTGACATGGGGCTGCCACGGGGGGAACCGCGCTCACGCGTCGAGCGCCGGCGATCCGTACGAGCGGACCACGTATGAAGGTCACACGCGTCAACGATCGCTCGGGCGCCGAAACCCCGTCAACGCGATGAGCGTTTTCACCGAGGTCGAGCTTCGTTACCTGACCGGCGGCAAGCAGCTCGGGCGGCTGGCGACGGTCGGCGCGGACGGCACGCCGCACGTGGTCCCGGTCGGCTGGATCTACAACGCCGCCCGCGACACGATCGACGTCGGCGGGCACGAGCTCGAGCAGTCGAAGAAGTTTCGCGACACGGCGCGAACGGGACGAGGGGCGATCGTGATCGACGATCTCGAGAGCGTCGACCCGTGGCGCCCTCGGGGCGTCGAGGTACGGGGGCGCGCCGAGGCGATCGCCCAGCCGACGCCGCTGATCCGGATCCACCCGGAGCGGATCGTCAGCTGGGGGCTCGAAGCACAGCGGAGCGCCCGCACCGTCGGCTAGCGCGTCGGCCACGCCGGCACACAATTGACACAAAGCCGGCGCGGAGTTGGCACGTGTACGTCTAGATCCGTTACACGATCCTCGGCACGATCGCCCTATGGCAACGCTCAAGCAGAAGATCGAGGTCGAGCTCAAGATGCGCGAGCTGATCGAGTCCGAGGACCTGCCTGAACCCGACCGGATCGAGTACGGCTACACGTCGATCCGCCTCTTCTGGGAGCAGCCGAAGCTGTGCCTCGTGATCGATATCGACGACCCGCCCGAGGATTTCGAGCTGCTGGGCGAGCAGCTCGACGGCTGTGAGGAGGTGATTGACCGGATCGGAGACACTCGGATCGACTCCATCGACGGCGAAGGAGACGCATCGCTCGGCGCGTGAGCCAGAAGATGCTGCAAAGGAACGCCTCTGGCGGGAATCGCGGCACGACGGTCTCGATTGCACTAAGGTCGTCGCGTCAAATAACGCCGAATCCTCGGGCTGCCAACCTGGGGAGCGGGGAACCCGAGTAGTTCGGGGCGAGTCCCGCGGTGATCCGTCGGAGGCGCTTTTCGGAGCGCTAGCCCGTCAGCTAACCCCGCAGGCGAAGGCAAGAGAAGCGTGTTCCCTAGCCGCCGAGGATCCGCGTTGTTAAAACCGCATAAGGTCGTACCCAGGCCCCCGTCCAGTGCCGATCGGACCCGTCGTGGGACGCTCCCCGCCCACAGCCGGGGTCGAACCCACGCCCGGAGTCGAACCCTTGGCCGGAGTCGAAATACGAGGATCAGCGCCGTGCTGGTGGCGATGGTCGCTGCGGCGAGCCTCGCTGTCGTCGGCGTGCCCGGGCTGCAGAGCGCGATGGCGAAATCGTCGTCGCCGCTGCCCGTGCTCAGGATGGGTTCCAGCGGCAGCGCGGTTCGCACGCTTCAGCACTGGCTCACGGATGTGGGCCTGCCGACGACGGCCGATGGCAGCTTCGGCGCGGGCACCAAACGCTCGGTGGTCCGCTTCCAGAAGGCCGCGGCCCTGTCACCGGCGAGCGGCACGGTGGGTCCCCAAACGGCGACGACGCTGCACGAGTGGATGTCCGAGCATAAGTCGGTCACGAGCAAGTCCGGCGTGCCCAACAAGCCCGCCGCCAACGCGAGCGACCCGCTGACCAAGGTCATGCGCATGGGCTCGACGGGCTCCCAGGTCAAGACACTTCAGACGTGGCTGACGACGGTCGGTGATCCGGTCACCGCCAACGGGACCTTCGGCTCGACGACCAAACAGGCGGTGATCATCTTCCAGCAGGCGGCTGGCCTCGCGCCTCCGAGCGGCACCGTCGGCGCGCAGACGGCGAGCACGCTTCAGACGTGGGTGCAGACAGGCAAGCAGGTGCCGGCGACCTTCCTCAACCCGCCTGCTCCGACATCCACGAAGCCCAACTCGAACTCAGGCTGGGTGTTCCCGCTCACGCCGATCAGCCGCGTGCTCAGGCC
>DATNKY010000217.1:0-4236 GCA_035603155.1 Solirubrobacteraceae bacterium | reverse complement strand
GGCCGTGCGCGGGCGCGCGATCGAGCGCTGCCCGGACCAGCTGGTCCGCGCGGCCGAACAAGACAGCTATGAGGCGGTCGCGCTGTTGATCGAGCTGGGGTTCGACGTCAACGCGCGGTCGCGGACCGCGCCGCTGCACGAGGCCGCGATGCGCGGAAACCTGCCGGTGATCCAGCTGCTGCTCGACTCCGGCGCGGACCCGAGCATCCGCGACAGCGGCTATGACGCCACCCCGGCCGGATGGGCCGAGCACCACGGCCAACACCAAGCGCGCCGTCTGCTCGAGGCACTCGAGGAACCCGACCCGGCTACCCGGTCCAGCGACGAACCGGAGGACGCGACGCCGACCGCGCAGACAGGAGCCGCGATGCGAACCGTGACGGCGGCGTTCACGGCCGGGTCGGAGGGTCGTTTCGACGAGCTCGGATCGATGCTGGCCGCAGAGATCGACTGGCGCGGTCTTCCCGACATGGACGGCCAGATCCCCCACTGCGCTGGACGCGCCGAAGCGCTGGGTCGGATGCGCATCGGCCTCCTCGCCAACCGCGAGGTGTCAGTCAGCGCCTTCGTCGAAGCAGGCGACCGCGTCCTCGTGCACGTGCACCGTGTCGGTGACGACGAACTGAAGCCGCCGGAGCGGTTCCTGGTCGCCGAGGTCCACGACGGACAGATCACGAGCCTGCGCGCCTACGCGACCGAACCCGAGGCACTTGACGCGCTGCACGCAGGGACGCCCGGGAGCCCCTCACCCGACTCCGATGAGCGTCCGGCCGAGGGAGAACCGAACGCGACGAGCGAGCTGAGATGAGCCAGGCGACCGGCGCCCTACGCCTGCTGACGCACGCGGACCTCGCGACGACCACGCCCTAGTTCGAGGATCCCGACACCCGCCGGTCTCTCGGCGGGCCCGAATGGCCTGGCGCGATGCTCGCCCTTCGGGTTCCGTGCGCGATCGTCGGTTCCGGACTGCGAAGGGGATGCTCTACTACCTTGCGTCGAGGACCCGCTCGAGGCCGGCCGTCTCGTTGGGCCTTGACATTGATTGGTAGACGTGACAAATAACTGCGGTGCGTTCTCGCCTGCTTGTCATTCAGAACGATTGCGATAAGCCGCTAGGTCGGATCGGCGATGGACTGGGGCGTGCCGGCGTGGACCTCGATGTGCGCTCGCCCGATCGCCAGCTTCCTGCTGTCCGCGGGTATAGCGGGCTCGTCGTGTTGCCTGGGCTCGCCCATCCGGTCGACGAGGACGCCGCGGTCGAGCGAGCGCGAGACTCGATCCATCAGGCGCTGGAGGCACGGCTCCCGATCCTCGGCCTCTGCCTCGGCGGCCAGCTGCTGGTGCAGGCGCTTGGCGGCGAGGTCTACCAATGTCGGCCGGAGTTGGGGTTTGGCCAGGTCGCAGCTGCCGCGACGGCAATGTGCGACCCGTTGCTCGACGGCGTCCCTGAGCGGTTCTCGGTCTTCCACGCCCATACCTACGGGTTCGAGCCGCCGAGCGAGGCCGAGATTCTGCTCAGCAACGACGTGTGCGTGCAAGCCTGCCGTCTTGGACCGACCTGGGCGTTTCAGTGCCATCCCGAGGTCTCGCCTGAATGGATTGCGTCCCTGGCCGCTGCAATCCGCGGCCACAACGGCGGCCTGCGCCCGGCCACAGCGGCCTTCTTTGCGGGCAACGGAGTCGTGCCGGCAGATCTCCAGCGCGATGCACACGCAGCGGAACCGGTGCTGAGCACGCTCGCTGCCGGAATCGCTAGCGGCTTCGCAGCTCAGCTTGATTGACACCCTGGAGGGCCCGAGTCGGGTCATCGGTTCCGCAGCGTGCCCGAGGCAGCCTCCGGGGCTGCTTCGCAGAATTCGAGCCGACGCGCGCAGCAAATCTGGTTCAGCTACGCCTGTTCATTCGATGGGGCATCGCGGCTGACTCAACTGGTGGCCGCTCCCTTTCGCCCAAGCGACCCCGTCTATCTCTCGTGAGATCCGGACGCTGGCTATTCCGCGTCGCCGAGCGCCGTGCCACTTGTTCAATCGCCCAGAAGGACTCGCTGGGCTTACGCGGCGGGCGACGCTTCTGCCTTTAGGAACGACCGTGTCCCGTCGAGCGTCATCGCAGCAAGAGTTGAGTTCCGGGCCGAGCGACAAGCAAGCGAGAAATTTCCGGGAAAGGAACGCGGGGGTGGTGGCGTCTTGGAACGAAACGCCTGAGCTTCAGCGCATTGGCTTGCCAGGCGCTGGGTGATGTCCGCGTTGGCAAAAAGTAGTGACAACTTCAGAAAGGAAGGACACACATGACTGTGGAAGACGTGCGCCCTGACGCACCCTTGGAAACCTCTGCGCAAGAACAGGAAGTCCAGGCGTTGTGGCAGCGAGTCGTCGGCAGACGCTCGTTCCTCAAGCAGGCGGGTCTCGCCGGCGCTGCGGCTGTCTCGGCGTCGGCGCTCACCGCGGGGTCCGCCGCAGCGCAGTCAAACGGACCGACCGCAGGCGACATCGCCATCCTGAGGTTCCTCGCGGCGGCGGAGCTTCTGGAGTCGGACCTGTGGGAGCAGTACAACGAGCTGGGCGGCCGCGACGGCGGCAACCCGGCCTACGTCAAAGCGACGGGGAACATTGACTCTGACCAGCCGGCGTACATCTCCGGCAACACCCGTGACGAGATCAGCCACGCAGCGTTCCTCAACGCGTACTTGGTTTCCAAGGGAGCTCAGCCGGTGAGCCTGGAGCCGTTCCGTACCCTCAAGGGGAGCCAGGCGACGGGCGCCGACAAAGGTCGCCGGCGGCTCACGAATGTCATGCAGCTCAATGTCGATACGAGCTGGTACCTGCGGTACCGTTCGACGGCCAACCCCGACTTCGGGGCCACGTTCGGGCAGGCGGTGACCATCAAAAACCAGCCCACGATCCCGCTGAACGACGAGGACACGCCGCCACACATGGCGCAACCAGTGCCTCCGAAGACCGCCAAGCAGTCGCGGATGCAGGCGATCGCGAATAGTGCGGCGTTCGCCTTCGCGATGATCGAGCAGGGCGGCTCGAGCCTGTACAGCACGCTCGCGCTGCAGGTGACCGACGTCGAGGTCCTCCGGATCGTCCTCAGCATCGGCGGAACCGAGGTCGATCACTTCGGGGTCTGGCAAGACACTGCCGCCAATGCCGTGGAGCCGCCGCTGGCCGGGCTCAAAGACCCCAAGACGGGGACGTTCTTCCCCAATCTCAAAAAGCAGCACCGCGACACCACGCGGCCGAACAACATCTTCCCAAGGCCGTGTGAGTTCCTCGATAAAGACCTGCCCGATTGCTCGATCGTTCGACCGACGCTATCCCAGGACGGGGGGGCGATGGCGGCGGTCAAGTTCCTCACCGGGACCGGGCTGTTCAAGGGCCAGTCGAAGGCGTTCTTCACCGCGGCGACGGGGCTCGCTCAGGCCGCTGACGCGGCCGTGCGCGGGGTCTGAACGAGATGGCCTTGGGAATCCTCAGCCCAGTCCACGTCGCCTTCCTGCTGGTGATCGCCCTACTGCTGTTCGGCGCCAAACGACTACCCGAGTTGGGCAGCTCTCTCGGAAACGGGTTGCGCGACTTCAAGGAATCGCTCGAGGGAAAGGAATCGCTCGAGGGAAAGGATGCGCGCGGTCAGGTCGCGAGCGTGGTCGACGAAAACGCGTCTACCCGGCCGACCGCCCCAGCGCTGGAGCCGGCGGCACCGCCGGTCGGGCAGCCATCGCCTACGCAGCCGGTGACGATCACGCCGGCTGCAGACGAGCCGCGGGTGCCTCGGGCAGCCTGACGATCGAATCCTCGATACCGGCGCCGCGGCCTCAGCCGCGGCGCTGGGCCGCTGTCGTCGCCCAAGCGTGGGTGCGGGAAGCCCGACGGTCTATCCGAACGCCCATTCCACCATCAGCGGGAACTCTTCTCTCCAGAACGCGCCGCCGTGTGACGCGACCCGCTCGGTCATGACAACGTCCGCGCCTGCATCGCGCAGCGCGGGCCCACCGGGTCGCGTTCTCGAGAAAGAACGGCTCCTGCACGCCGGCGACGAGGTACGCGCGCGGAAGCGAGCTCGGCATCACGGCAGGAGTTGAAAGTCGCCGATTCTTCGTTGCCGATCCAGTCGCCGTCGGCGAGTCGGCGCAGGCCGCATTCGAGGTCGACGGTGACCGAGCGAGACCCTACTGCCGCCGCGTCGGCCGACAAAGGAGGTGGCTAGATCACGTGGCCGTCGACTTCGGCCACG
>DATNKY010000566.1:0-15312 GCA_035603155.1 Solirubrobacteraceae bacterium | reverse complement strand
CGGCTCGGGGAGCGCCGCCCACAGAAACAACCCGCCGGCGGGACGGGCGAACCGCCAGCTCGGAAGCTGCTGCTCGAGCGCCCCGATCAGCGCCGCACGACGCGGGCGGATGATCGCGCACCGTTCGTCGACGAGCTCGTCGAGACGTTCGATCGCGTGCACCGCGGCGAGCTGCTCGAGGACGGGGCCGGCGAGATCGACTGCCGCGCGGGCCGCCGCGAGGCGGTGGATCAGCTCCGGGTCGGCGCGCGCCCAGCCGATTCGCAGCCCGCCCCAGACGGACTTGCTCAACGACCCGATCGTGATCGTCCGCCGGTCGCCGAAGACCGCTGCCGGCGGGGGCATCGGGACGGCGTCGATGTTGACGTCGACGAACGTCTCGTCGATCACGACGTACGCGCCGGCCCGGCTCAAAGCGCTCATCACGAGCTCGCGAGCCGCGGTGTTCATCACGCGGCCGGTGGGGTTGTGGAAGTCCGGCATCAGGTAGCTGAGCGCCGGCTTATCGATCCGCGTCGCCGCCTCGAGCGCCCGGAGATGCCAGCCGTCGTGCTCGATCGGAACCGCGTCGACGCGCGCTCCCGCGGCCCGGAGAGCGTCGAGTGCCGCCGGGTAGCTCGGGATCTCGACCAGCGCGCGCCGGCCCGCGCGCATCACCGCCCGGAGCACCAGGTCGAAGCCCTGAAGCGCCCCGTTGGTGACCATGATCTGCTCGGGTCGGGTGGGCAGGCCGCGGTGCGTGAAGCGGGCGGCGATCGCCTCGCGCAGCGGCGGCAGCCCGAGCGGGTCATAGCCGTGATGGTCGAGCCAGCGCGGGAGCTCGCGGACGGCACGGCCATACAGCTCGGTCATCGCCGCCGGCGCCGGCAGCGCCGCGATCCGCATGTCGAGCCCGGGTCCGCCGACGATCGCGTCCGGCGCCGAGCGCAGGCCGCCGGGGAGCGTGACCCAGCTCCCGGACCCCTGGCGGCTCGCGAGATACCCCTCGTCGCGGAGCTGGTTGTAGGCCGCGGTGACCGTCGCCCGGCTGATCCCGAGTGCTGTCGCGAGCGTCCGCTCGGCGGGGAGCCGGCTCTGGACGGCGATCCGGCCGTCGAGGACCAGCGAGCGGATCGTCGCGGCGAGCCGCTCCTGACCGGCGCCGCCCTGACGCCAGCCGCCGAGCAACTCCACGAGCCGATGCGTGGGGGTGATCGTCACAGGCCACTACTAGCAAATTGGCCTGTGAATTGGAAGGCCATTGCTGGCAGACTTGAGCGGATGGTCCCTCGCCCCCGCACCCGTCGCCTGTGCCAGCTGTTCGTGGGCCTGATCCTGTACGGGGTCTCGAGCTCGATGCTGTTGCTGGCCGGACTCGGCGTCGACCCGTGGGACGTGCTGCACCAGGGCCTGTCGCGCAGGCTTGGGCTCGGCGTCGGCACCTGGGCGATCATCGTCGGGCTCTGCGTCCTGCTGCTGTGGATTCCGCTGCGCCAGCGTCCCGGTCTCGGGACGGTCTGCAACGTGATCGTGGTCGGCGTGGTGATCGACGTGATGCTGGCTGCGATCCACCCGGTCCACGGGCTGCCGGCGCAGATCGCCGTGATGCTCGGCGCCGTGGTCCTCAACGGGATCGCCACCGGCGCCTACATCGGCGCGGGCTTGGGGCCAGGACCCCGTGACGGGTTGATGACGGGGCTCGCGGGTCGGGGTCATTCGATCCGCATCGTGCGAACGTCGATCGAGCTAACCGTCCTGGCGATCGGCTGGATCCTCGGCGGCACGGTCGGCGTCGGCACGGTCGTGTACGCGCTCGGGATCGGGCCGATCGCCCACGTCACGATCCCCAGGCTCGCGATCGCCAAGCCGGCTGAGCCCCCGGCGGCGGCCCAGTCGCCGGCCGAGTCCAGCCCCGCGCCGCTCGCCGAGCAGACCCATTAGCCGACTCTTTATCCGGCAGGGCCATGGCTATTGGCGGCTGTCTGGGCGCCCGGCGGTTTTTGGCTTGGGAAGCCTTGGCGGGTGGCCAGGCTCGACCCCGGGGCCGATTTACCCTTGCTGACGGCTGTTTAGCGACCCAGGCTGGAGACCGGGGCCGATTTACCCTTGCTGACGGCTGTTTAGCGACCCGGGCCCGAGGCCGGGGCCGATTTACCCTTGCTAGGGGCGGTCCAGCGACCCAGGCCCGAGACCGTTAGCGACCCGGGCCCGAGGCCGGAGCCGATTTGCCCTTGCTAGGAGCGGTCCAGCGACCCAGGCCCGAGACCGGGCCGGTTTGACCCCGCCCGGCGGCGATTACCAACCGGGGTTCGCGCGCAGGCAACCCCTGCCAACCACCGTCCCGAGCCGATATCTAGGCGAGCCGACCGCGGTGGTGGTGCTGCCCGAAGCTCTCGGCCGGCAGCGCCGCGACGATCCCGCTCGGGTTGATGCTCGGATGCGTCCGGTAGTAGTGATTGCGGATCTCGTCGAAATCGACGGTCTCGGCGATTCCCGGCCACTGGTAGAGGTCGCGGGCGTACGGCCACAGGTTCTCGTACTCGGTCAGCTTGCGGATCGAGCACTTGAAGTGGATCTGGTAGACGGCGTCGAAGCGCACCAGCGTTGGGAAAAGCCGCCAGTCGCTCTCGCGCGGCGCTGAGCCGAAGAGGAAGCGGCGCTCGGAGAGCCTCAGGTCGAGCTGATCGAGGAGTTGGAACAGCGCCTGGACGGAGCGGTCGTAGGCGTCCTGACTGGTCGCGAAGCCGGTTCTGTAGACCCCGTCATTGACCGCCTCGTAGATCTGCTCGTTCAGCTCGTTGATCTGGTCACGCAGGTGATCGGGATACAGCGGCACCGGGTGCTCGGCGAGCGGCGCGAACACAGTGCTGAGCATCCGCAGGATGTCGGCTGACTCGTTGTTGACGATCACCTTGTCGCGCTTGTCCCACATCACCGGAACACTGACGCGAGCGGCGTAGTCCGGGTCCATCGAGTGATAGGCCTCGCTCAGGAACTCGAAGCCGTTGACAGGATCCGTGTACCGACCGCCGCTGAAGGTCCAGCCGCGTTCGTCGCGGATTGGATCGACGTACGAGATGCTGATCACACGCTCCAGGCCCATCAGCGCCACTCCGATCAACGTCCGGTGCGCCCACGGACATGCCCTCGCGACGTACAGGTGATAGCGCCCGGCCTCCGGCTCGAATCCGCTTGACCCGTCGGCCGTGACCCAGTCACGGAAGATGCTCGCCTGACGCTTGAACGACCCGTCGCTCGATCGCATCGGCTGCGTCTGCGAGGCCATGGTCACCAGCCTAGCGAGGCCGGTCCGGCGCCCGATCGATCAAGGCCATATCGTGTACGAACGATGACTGCGGATCAAGCGCGAGTGCAGCCACAGGAGCAAGCCCAGCGGGCCGAACGGTTCCTGGCGCTGCACCGTCCGGGGCAGCCGTTGCTGATGCCGAACCCGTGGGATGTCGGCTCCGCCCGGCTGCTCGCGTCGCTCGGTTTCGAGGCGCTGGCGACGACCAGCAGCGGCTTCGCCGCGACGCTGGGGCGCCTGGACGGGTCCGTCACCCGCGACGAGGCGCTCGCGCACGGAGCGGAGATCGCCGCCGCGACCGACGTCCCGGTGTCAGCCGACCTCGAGAACGGCTTCGTGGACACTCCCGAGGGCGTCGCCGCGACCGCGACCGCAGCCGTCGCGGCCGGGCTGTCCGGCTTCTCGATCGAGGATTTCGGCGGCAACGGGGAGGGCTCGATCTACGACCTCGGCCTGGCCGCCGAACGCGTCGCCGCGGCCGCCGAAGTAGCGCATCGCGGTCCTGCGCACGTGGTCCTGACCGCGCGAAGCGAGAACCTGATCCGCGGGCGAGACGATCTCGAAGACACGATCGAACGGCTGCGCGCCTATCAGGACGCCGGCGCCGACGTGCTGTTCGCACCCGGGCTCAAGAGCACCGAGCAGATCCAGGCCGTGATCGCCGCCGTGGACCGCCCCGTCAGCGTCCTCGTGCTTCCCGGCGTGCCGACGATCGCTGAGCTCGCCGCACTCGGCGTGAGCCGCGTTTCGGTCGGCGGCGCGTTCGCATTCGCGGCGCTCGGCGCCGTCGTCGATGCGGCGGCCGAGCTTCGCGAGCAGGGGACCTACGACTACTGGACCGCTGCGGCGACCGGCCGCAACGCCGTCGTGGCGGCGTTCAAGTAGTTCTCGTCGAGCACCGACCGTTGGCACGCGTCACCGGGCGGCTCCCTGGCTCGTGTCAGGCGGCGGCGCTCGTGTCAGGCGGCGGCGCTCGTGTCAGGCGGCGGCGCTCGTGTCAGGCGGCGGCGCGCAGCTCTGCCAGCGGCGGGCGCTCGACCGCATCCGCTGACAGCACCTGCAGCTCGTCCTCGTCTGCGAGCAGGAACGTCGATGGCAGTGCGCCCGTGAGCCGGCCGTCACGTTCCAGGCGCGTCGCGAGTGCCCGCAGGACGGCGAACGCCATCGGGGCGAGCTCGCGCAGCGACTGGTGCGCGTTCTGGCGCACGTCGAGGTCCACCTGCGCAAGGGCATCGAGACCCGCCTCGCGGTGCGCATCGAGCAGCAGGGCGATGTCGACGCCGTAACCGGTGACGAACGGGAGCCGCTCGAGCAGGTCCCGCCGCGCGGCGATCTCGCCCGCCAGAGGCTGCTCGACGGCGGCCAGCTCTGGATAGAAGAGGTTGAGCAGCGGCCTCGCTGTCAGAGCTGTGACACGCCCGCCGCCATCGGGAAGCGTCACTTCACCAATCCGGAAAGGGCGCCGATAGTAGCCCTTGACGAATGCGATCTCGTCGCGGCAGAGGAGGGGACCGAGCAGGCCGCACGCGAAGTGCGGTCCGAACTGGTCAGTGTCGGCATCCAGAAAGCAGATCACGTCCCCGGTCAGGACACCCAGCGCACGCCACATCGCGTCGCCCTTGCCGAGCACCGGTCCGAGCTCCGGCAGCAGGCATTCCTGGTCGTGGACCTCTGCCCCGAGGCTGCGGGCGATCTCGGCCGTGCCGTCGGTCGAATTGTCCACCACCACCACCTGGTCGACGACTCCCTGGTGCTTCAGTCCGAGCAACGTCTCGAGGATCGGGCCGATCGTGCGCTCCTCGTCGCGGGCCGGCAAGCACACGGAGAC
The DNA here is from genome assembly GCA_035603155.1 of Solirubrobacteraceae bacterium. Lineage (GTDB taxonomy): Bacteria > Actinomycetota > Thermoleophilia > Solirubrobacterales > Solirubrobacteraceae > Palsa-465. Next base: position 10,198 of record DATNKY010000566.1, on the reverse strand, counting down.
GCTCAGCTCACGCTCCGCCGCAAGCCGCTCCGGCGGGAACTCGGTATGCCTGAAGGTGTGGCTGGCATGCCAGGACCGGGCGCGCATAGACATTGCCCCAAGAGGATGACAGCCACGCCAGTTGTGCGAGCAATCACCGTCGGCGGGGCAGATCGGCGACCAACCGGGATCGCTACGATCGAAGGCCATCGCACAGCGGGCGCGTTCGTTGTTGCATCAGGTTGCGCCAAAAGCCGGTGCACACCCTCACGGTCGGTGGTGTGTTACCGAGTGCCCTTGCCAGACTCGCGCGATCAACCGCGGCGCGCCGGGCCCGTCCAGAACGGGCATATAGGGCCACGCGCGCTCTGGCGTATGACTGGAATCAGGATGGACTGGCGCGCCAACGAATCTCGCAGGGACGCTCGAGGACGATGAAACGCGCGCTGGCGTTGCCCGCCTACCGACGCCTGTTGGCCGCGTTTGCGCTCAACGAGCTTGCGTGGTCGGTCGGGACGCTGGCGCTGTCGGTGCTCGTGTACCGGCGCACCGGCAGCGCGCTCGGCTCGGCCGCCTTCTTCCTGAGCTCGCAGTTCCTGCCCGCGCTCGTGTCGCCGTTCGTGGTCGCGCGCGTGGACCAGCGCCCGCCGCGGCGGTTGCTCCCTGTCCTGTATTTGGTCGAGGCGATCCTGTTCGCGGCGCTCGCCTGGATGACCTCCCGGTTCTCGATCATTCCGGTGCTCGCCCTGGCGCTGTGCGACGGCGTCGTGGCGATCGTCGCGCGGTCGCTGGCCCGGACGGCGACGGTCGACGTTCTCCAGCCTGCCGACCTGCTGCGCGAGGGAAACGCGATCACCAACGCTGCGTTTTCGGTCTGCTTCATGGCCGGCCCGCTGATCGGGGGGATCGTCGTCGCTGCCGGCGGAACCGTGGCGGCGCTCCTGGCCAACTGCGGTCTGTTCGCGGCGATCGCGCTGACGCTGGTCACCGCAACCGGGCTGCCGGGTGCGGTGCACGAGCGCGAGGGGTCAGCGGGGCGGCTGCGGGCAGCGGTGGAGCACGTGCGCAGCCACCCCGTCCTGCGCTGGCTGCTGGTGCTCCAGGTCATCGGGGTGGCCGTTTTCACGATCTCGATCCCGGTCGAGGTGGTGCTGGCCCAGCACACCTTGCATGCGGGCGCCCGCGGCTACGGCGCGTTGCTCTCGGGGTGGGGGACGGGCGCGGTGATCGGCAGCCTCGCCTACGCCCGCTGGCGGCGACGCACCGCGCGGGTCTTGCTCGCGCTCAGCGGCGCCGCGCTCGCGGTGGGGTTCGTCGCGATGGCGGCGGCTCCGTCGATCGGGGTCGCGATCGCGGGCGCTGCCCTGGGCGGGTTCGGCAACGGGATCATGGCGGTCGCCACGCAGACGGCCCTGCAGGAGTACACGGCGCAGCGCTGGATGGCGCTCGTGATGAGCCTGAACCAGTCGATCACACAGGCGGCACCGGGGATCGGGATTGTCCTCGGGGGCCTGATCACGGCCCTCACCGATCCGCGGGTTGCGTTCGCTGTAGCCGGCGTCGGCTCGCTGGTCTACGCGATCACGGTCTGGGTCGTGCTGCGGCCGTCGGCGATGCCAGACCCATTGCTCGAGCCGAAGTTCGCGGCCGAAGGGTCGTTCGCGAGCAATGGTGGCCGGCCCTCCCCGACGGTCGAGAGCCGTGAGACGCTTGTCTGAACGTCTTCGGCGGCCACCTCGCGTCCAGGTCTGATCCGGACACAGCTTGCGGCTCGGCTGCATCGACATCGGCTCCAACACGACGCGCCTGCTGGTCGCCGAGCGCGAATCCGGGGGCCTCACTTGGATCCATCAGGAGCGCTCGTTCACCCGGCTCGGCCAGGAGCTGTTCGAGCACGGGACGATCGGCGCAGCCAAGATCGCCGAGGTCGCGGAGGTGGTGCGCGATCAACGCGACATCGCCTCGCGGCTTGGGGCCGCGCGAATCGAGGTGGTCGCGACCGAGGCGCTGCGCAGCGCCAGCAACCGAGAGGAGCTCGTAGCGGCGATCCGTGATGCGACCGGGCTGACCGTCGAGATCCTGAGCGCCGCTGCGGAGGCGAGGCTGGCGTTCGTCGGCGTAGCCGGGACGCTCGGTGAGAGGCCGCCCGAGAAGCTCGGCGTCGTCGACGTCGGCGGAGGGTCATCGGAGCTGGTTGTCGGCGAGCCTCCGAGCCGCGTTCGGTGGTGGGTCTCGGTGCCGCTCGGGTCCGCCGAGCTGACCCGGCGCCATCTGTGCTCGGACCCGCCCACCGAGAGCGAGCTCGACAACGCACGGATGCAGATCGCCACCGAGCTCGGAGCGCTCGAGGTGCCTCGCCCTGCCGCGGCGGTCGCCGTCGGCGGCAGCGCGACCTCGCTCGGGAGGCTCGCCGGGACGGCCCTCAGTCCCCGTGTGCTCGCCCGGGCGCTGACGTTGCTCGGCGCCGGGTGCTCGACCGAGATCGCGCGCGAGTACGGGATCGACCCTCAGCGCGTGCGGCTGCTCCCGGCCGGCCTGCTGATCCTCGAGCGGGTGGTGGTCCTGTTCGGGGCGCCGCTTCTGGTCGGTCGGGGTGGAATTCGGGAGGGCGTGCTGCTAGAAGCGTCAGCGACATGAGCGACATGAGCGACGTGAGCGACATGAGCGACGCAGCCGAGTCCACCGGCGAAGTGAGCGTCGACCCGCCGATCCCGCCGCGCGAGGCGATCGCCACGGTGCGGGTACGGGCCCCGACGCGGGGCAACCGGCGACTCGAGCGGCTGCTCGAGGCGGCCAATTCCGACGAGCAGCTGAAGGCGTGGTGGCACGTATCCGCCGTCAATGCGACGCGGCGGCTGGGCATGTCCGACCACAGTTGGGTCCACGTCCAGATCGTCGTCAACATCGCCCTGCGCCTGGCGCGGTTGCTGTTTCGCCGGGGCGTCGTCCCGAGCGTGGTCGCCGACTACGCGATGAGCGAACGCGATGCCGAGGTGGTGGTCGCGGCCGCCTCCCTGCTGCACTGCGTCGGGATGTCAATCCATCGCGAGGACCACGAGCGCTATAGCCTGTTCCTGAGCGCCGACAAACTTCCGTCGCTGCTGTCAGAGATCTACGAAGAGCCGGAACGCTCGATCATCGCGGCGGAAACGTTGCACGCGATTATCGGCCACCGCCGCCGGGGCGCGCCGTTCACGATCGAAGCCGGGATCGTCCGCGTCGCGGATGCACTTGACATGGCGCGCGGCCGCTCGCGGATCCCGTTCGAGGCGGGCCACCAAAACATCCACTCGCTGTCGGCCTACGCGATCGAGGAGGTCAAGATCGTGCCGGGGCGCGACCGCGCCGTCCGGGTCGAGATCCAGATGTCCAACAGCGCCGGGATCTTCCAGGTTGACGAGCTGCTCGCCGAGAAGCTGCGGGGATCGGGCCTCGAGGAGCACGTCGAGGTGATCGCCCGGATCGACGCCGAGCACGAGCAGCGGTTGATTCCGGTGTTCAGGATCTGACGGCGCGGGGCGCGAAGTGCGGCCGGGCTACCAGCCGCCGCGCCAGTCAGCGTTTTGCTCGCGCGCCTTGGCGGCGTCCATCCGCGCGTGCTTGCGCTTGTCCAGCCGCCACTGGATCAGCGACAGGATCAGGATCACCGCCGGAAAGAAGGCGATCGTGATGAACATCGCGTTGGTGATGTTCTGGTCCGTGGTCTCGCCGAACCAGCCCTGGCCGCCGTCATCGCGGGCCAATGCCATCGGCGCAAACGTAAGCAGCGCAACGGCGAACATCGTGAAGGCGATCATGAAGCGAGCGCGGCGCACGGCCGATAAAGGGTAACTCAAAAGGAGGACCGAGTCAGCCGACGGCTGGGTCGAGCGTGCCCGCCCCGGGGGCCGACCGCGACGCCGCGCGCGCCCGCTCGGAAGGGGACAGGCTCGCGAGTGCCCGCAACAGAGCGGGGTTGTATTGGTCGCCTCGCGCCGTGACCTGGAGGTGATCGATCGGCGCCTCGAAAACCTCGCCACCGATCGCCGCCGCGAGCTCGCGCTGCTTGACGGGCGAGACGGCGCTGTCGCGGGTCGTGATGACCGAGGCCGCGGGCACCTGCACCGAGCCCAGCCACGGTCGCGAGTCAAACCGCCCGAGCTCGCGCCCGGCCTCGGCGATGTCACGCGGCGAGTGCCGCAGCAGCTCGGACATGAACCATCCGGCGGCCGGCGTCTGCTCGAGGCCCAGGCGGCGAAAGCCGGTCCGCCACGTCGTGCGCGGTGCAACCGAGAGGCTCGCGCCGGTGAGGCCCATGAGCCTCCACAGCCGCCGCGTCTCACGGTCCTGCCAATGCTGGGCGGTCGCGCTGACGACGACTCCGGCGACGATGTCGCGGTGATCGCGCGCGACCAGCTGGGCGATCGCGCCGCCCATCGAGTAGCCGACGAAGATCGCCGACGCGACGCCGAGTACGGCGACCGCGGCGGCGGCATCACCGGCGCAGTCGACGAGGCGGAAGCGGTCCAGGGTCCGCAGCCCGCGGCCGTGTCCACGGTGGTCGATCGCGAGTACGCGGTAGCCCGCCTGCGCGAGCGGCTCGTAGGCGCCGTGCCAGTTGAGATCGGCGCTCGCGATCCAGCCGTGGAGCAGCATCACTGCCGGTCCGTCGCCGCCGCTGTCGCGCAGGAACAGCTCACCACGCCCCGGGGCGATGACCGTCCGCGCTGGCAGCATCTCGTGTGGGGGCACCGGCGGGTACGCGCGCGTACGCATTCCCGGGATCGTAATCCCAAGGCGCTGTTCGCCTCCGGGCGCCGGGGGTTCTTACCATCAGGGTCATGGCGGTCGTTATCGCATCTGACCTCGGCAAGGACATCGCGGGCGAGCCCCTGCTGCGCGGGATCTCGTTCAAGCTCGAGCGCCGCGACCGGATGACCCTGTCCGGACGCAACGGCGCCGGCAAGACGACGCTGCTGCGGATGCTGTCGGGCGAGGACTCTGTCGACTTCGGCGAGCTCGTGTTCTCGAAGGGCGCCAAGATCGCGCTCCACGACCAGCGGCCGCCCCGCGAGCGCGGCCTGTCGCTGCGCGACTATGTGTTGTCCGGAGCGCCGGAGCTGATGAGGATCGAACTCGAGCTCGGCGAGCTGGAGCAGGAGATGGCGGGCGGCGCCCACGACGACGCGACGCTCGATCGCTACGCCCGGGCGCAGGCCAGGCTCGAGCACGCCGGGGGCTACAACTGGCGTGACCGCGCGCTCGCCACGCTGCACGGGCTGGGATTTCGAGACGACGCCGATCTCGATCGCCAGCTCGACACGTTCTCCGGCGGTGAGCTGACGCGAGCGTCGCTCGGCCGTGCGCTCGCCGGCGACCCCGACCTCCTGCTGCTCGACGAGCCGACCAACCACCTCGACATCGCATCGCTCGAATGGCTCGAGCAGCACCTGGTGAGCCTCGACGCGGCGATCGTGCTGGTCGCCCACGACCGGTGGTTCCTGGAGGCGGTCGGGACGTCGGTGCTGGAGCTCGAGGCGGGGAGGGGGAAGTTCTTCGATGGCTCGTGGCATGCCTGGCGTCGCGAGAAGGCAGCGCGCGAGCTCGCGCTCGGCCGGGCGATCGAGCGCCAGGAGGCCGAGATCGAGCGCCTCGAACGGTTCGTGACGAGGTTCAGGGCCGGGACCCGGGCGCGGCAGGCCCAGTCGCGGGCCAAGCGGCTCGAGAAGATCGACCGGATCTCGCACGATCCGACTGACGGCGCGGGGCTCGAGTTCGCGTTCAAGCCGCCCGAGCGCAGCGGCCGCGTCGTGTTCGAGCTCGAGGACGGCTCGATATCGGCCGGCGACAAGCAGCTTCTGACCGACGCCGAGCTGTGGCTCGAGCGCGGCGAGCACGTCTCGATCGTCGGCGCCAACGGGACCGGCAAGACGACTTTGATCGAAACGCTCGCCGGGCAGCGGGAGCTGGTGCACGGCAAGCTGCGGACCGGCCACAACGTCAAGCTCGGCTTCCTGTCACAGCACGCCGGCGAGCTGACCGGTGGCAACGCGCGGACCGTCCTCGAGGCGACCCAGCACGCGACCGGCCTGACGCCCGGTAAGGCGCGGGCGCTGCTGGGCGGCTTTCTGTTCTCCGGCGAGGACGCCGAGAAACCGCTCGACGGGCTCTCGGGAGGCGAGCGGCGTCGGCTGTCGCTCGCGATCCTGGTCCACTCGGGTGCCAACGTCCTGATCCTCGATGAGCCGACCAATCACCTCGACCTGGACAGCCGCGAGGCGCTCGAGGCGGCGCTGCGCGCGTTCCCGGGCTCGCTGCTGCTCGTCTCACACGATCGCGCGCTGCTGGACGCGATCGGCACGAGGACGATCGCGCTCGAGGACGGGACCCTGCACAGCTACGTCGGCGGGTGGCCCGAGTACCTGCGGGTGCGCGAGGAGCGGGCGGCGAGCGCAGCCTCGGCGCGTGGCAGCGCGAAACGCCAACCGGGAGCGACATCGAAGCGCAAGGCGCCGGCGGACGGCAAGCGCACGCCGCCGCGCCGCAAGGCCTCGGCTGACGGGCTCGAAAAGCAGATCGAGGCCGCCGAGGTGACGCTGGCTCAGCTCGAGGATGAGCTCTCGGATCCGGCCTCGTGGGCGACTCCCGAGGCGAGCGCTCGCTCGACGCAGCGCCATGAGGAGGCCAAGCGCGCGGTGGCGGAGCTCTACGAGCGCTGGGAGGCGGTGGCGGGGTAGGCGTCCGCGGTGGCGCTTGGAACCGAATGCACGTTATGCGTGCAATGCGTTCCGAGGCCCGCTTCGCGCGCCGAGTCCTCTCGACCCCAACGCGCGATCGTCGAACGCAGTCCCGGCAGCGCCGCTACCGCGATCGGCGTCGGCAGCCAGACCGACACGGTCCGGTAGGCGAGGACGGCGGGCAGCGCGATCGGGGCGGGGATGCCGAACGCGATCAGGACGCCGGCGATCCCGCCGCTGACCGCGCCCGGGATCGGGATCGTGTTGGCGGCCTGACCGACGAAGTAGGCGATCGCCACCACCGGCAGCAGCGGGGCGCCGCCGAACGCGTGCAGCATCGCCCACAGGACGGCCGCATCAAATGCCCAGTAGGCGAGCGCGCCGACGAGCCGCAGGTCGGCCGAGCGGACCAGGCTGCAGGCGTCGCGGACGCCGGCGCCGACGGTCTGGGCCGCGGTCGCGAGCCGGGCGCCGACGCGCGAGTTCGTGACCCGGGCGCCGGGATGGATGAAGGCGAGGGCGAGCGCGAGCCCGATCGCGACGATCGCCAGGGCGGCGGGAACTGCGGCCAGCGCCGCCGGGCCGTGCTCGGACACGAGGCCGAGCGTCAACGCGGCGCCGGAAAGGACGATCGCGGCCAGAAACACCGAGTACAGCAGCACCAGGAACGAGAGCAGCGTTCTGGCCGCGGCCGGCGACTTCAGGCCCGCGCGCCGGAACGTCCACAGCGCGAGCGCCGCGCCGCCCGCACCGGCGGTCGGCAGCAGGCGCGTCGCCGCCGCGCCGGCGAACGTGATCTGGGCGCTGACGCGGGCAGTGACCCGCGGCGTCGCCTGGCCGGCGACCAGCGACAGCAGCAGCACATAACCGGCCAGCGAGATGCACTCGAACGCGATCCCGGCCGCGGCCCACCCGGCGCTGAGGCCGACGATCCGTCGCAGCGCGTCGGCGATCGTGTGGATGTGGCCGCCGAGCACGAAGACCGCCGCGACGGCGAAGGCCGCCGCGATCGCCGGCAACGCGACACGACGGAGCACCGAGCGGACATCGATCGCTGGGAGCGTGAAATCTGAGACGTTTGGTTCCGGGGCGAGCATTGATGAGAGTTCTACGTCGTCGGTCGGGGCGGCAATGTGAGATTGCTCCGGTTCGAGCGGCCTGCGCGTCGGAGCTCTGGTGAATAGGACCCGAGTGCGGCCGTGCATTCATCGGTCGGCCGCGATTACACAGCCGTTGCGCGAGGCGTCCCAGCGCGTCTCTAGACTCTCGACCAATGCCACGGTCAAGGAGGCTTCGGCCATCCGCGTCGCGCTAATCGATAACGACAGCGGCCTAGTGACCGTGTTGGACCGGCGTTTTGCGGCGTTGCGGTGGGAGCGTGAGCTGTTGGGTTACGCGGCCGTGCCCGAACAGCTCGCGGCGATGCGACTCCATGCGCTGCTCGTCAACCCCGCGCTGACGGGGCTCGACTACATCGAATGGACCGCGCGCGAGTTGCCCGGTCTGGCGCTGCTGGTGTGCGGCCCTCCGGCGCCCGTCGCCGACCGGGTACGGGCTCTGCGCGGCGGCGCCGATGACTGGGTCACGAAGCCCTGCCACCCCGAGGAGCTCGTCGCCCGGATCGAGGCCGTTCTGCGCCGGCGGCGGACCGGCCAGCTCCCGGTCGTCGAGCAGACGATCGACGCGGGCGAGCTCGCGATCCGGCCCGATCGCTTCGACGCCTACGCACGCGGCGTCGCGGCCGGGCTGTCACGCAAGGAGTACGAGCTGCTGTTCGAGCTCGCCGGCGCCGACGGACGGGTGCTCAAGCGCGAGGACATCTACCAGCGGGTCTGGGGATACACGATGGCCCGCGGAGACCGGTCGGTCGACGTGTTCGTACGCAAGCTGCGCCAGAAGCTCGAGCGGGTGTCGCCCGATTGGCACTACGTCCACACACACTTCGGGATCGGGTACCGGTTCGCGGCGGAGCCGGCTGAGGGGGCCGTCCCGGCTGCGGGCGCCGTGCAGGCTGCGGGGGCCGTGGAGGCCGCAGGCGCCGTACCGGCTGCCGGCGCCGTGCAGGCCCAGGTTGGCGGGCGCGACGCCGCGCGCGAGCCGGCACCTCGCGGTTCAGGCTCCGCGCGCGTCGATCTGATGCCGCTGCGCTGACCGGCGGCGTACCCTTTGTTGTCGTGACGATCAATTCCAACGTACGCAACGCCGCGATCGTGCTCGCGATCGCGGCCGTGGTCGCCTTCGTCCCGGGGGCGGACCACGGCACCGCGATCCTGATCGAAGTGATTTCGCTTGCCTTTCTGGCTGCTCTCGCGTGGATCGGCTCGATCCTCTATCGCCAGAACCGGTCGACGCTGTACTCGCTCGGCGATGGTCGTCGCGGCGCCCTGTACGGGGCGCTGGTGGTGCTTGCCGTGACGTTGACCGCGACGCACCGGCTGTGGCTGTCGCCCGGCGGCTCGGTCGCCTGGCTGGTGCTCGTCGGCGCGAGCGTGTACGTGGGCTGCGCCGTGCTCTGGTCGGCGCGTAAGTACTAGTCGCGCGGCGGACACATCGACCTGCCGGCGGCGCGTACACTGCCCGCCTCCGTGAGCAAGGGCGAGCGCGAGGCTGTTTCCGACTGGCTGATGTTCATCGGCGCGCCGCTTCTGTTCGCGTCACTGTTTCTGACCTGGAGCCATCAGTTCTCGCCGGCGTTTCTGGCCCAGTACGGGGACACGCCTGCGCTGCAGGGGATCCCGCGAGCCCCGACCGCGTGGCAGGTGTACTCGATCGTCGACGTGTTGCTGGCGATCCTCGCCGCCGGCCTGATGGCGGTCGCCCTGCGCGGCACCCGCAACGGCCGGATCGCCGTCCTGATCGGACTCGTGATCGCGGCCGCGTTCACGCTCCATGCGCTCGGCACACCGCCGACCCGCGGGGCCAACCTGTTCGACCCGAGCCTGCACCCGCCGGCCTACACCCCCGACCATCCGCGGTCGGGCGCGGGCGAGCTCCTGGCGCTGGTCGGGCTCGGGCTCGGCATCGGGGGCGTGCTGCTGTCGTTCACTGCCGACTGAGCCGATCGCTTGGAACGCTTGACTCCACTATGGACCAAACGGTTCCAAGCGACCCGTCCCTATCCTCGAATGAGATAGATGTCGGTCTTTTCAGCTGATAGGCGCCGCGAGCTCCCGGACGAGCCCGGCGTCTACCTGTTCCGTGACGAGCGCGGCAAGGTGATCTACGTCGGCAAGGCCAAGTCGATCAAGAAGCGCGTCGCGTCGCACTTCTCGAACCCGAGCACGCGCGCCGGTCGCGAGATCCTCGAGATGATCGATCAGATCGAGGCGCTCGTCGTGCATACCGAAGCCGAGGCGCTGCTCGTCGAGCAGAACTTCATCAAGCAGTACCAGCCGCGGCTCAACATCCGTCTGCGCGACGACAAGTCCTACCCGTACATCGCTATCTCGCTCGACGAGGAATTCCCCCGGGTCTATTTCACCCGCGAGCGACACCGCCGCGAC
>DATNKY010000549.1:0-11752 GCA_035603155.1 Solirubrobacteraceae bacterium | reverse complement strand
AGGCTCGTCATGCGTGATCGCACGATGCTCGCGTTCACCGCGGCGGTGCTGGTCTATTACTTCGTGTACCTACAGTCGGATTCGACACTGCCGCTAGCCGTGCACCGCTCCGGACTCGCTCCACACGTCTACGGGCTGTGCATGGCCCTCAACGGGGTAGTCATTTGCCTTGCTCAGCCCGTACTGGCGCCGCACCTGATACGGCGTGACCCCGGCCGAGTGTGGGCCGCCGGTGTCGCGCTGGTCGGCGTCGGATTCGCGCTCACGGCGATCGCGTCGACGACCGGCGGATATCTGCTGTCGGTCACCGTCTGGACCCTCGGAGAGATCCTTCCCGCAACGGTCACTGGAGCGATCGTCGCGCGGCTCGCTCCCGAGGAGCTCCGGGGACGGTACTCAGGCCTTTACAGCCTTGCGGTCGCCTCAGGCTGGCTCACATCCTCCCTCGGAGGAACTCAACTCCTGTCCGTGAGCCCGCTCGTGCTCTGGGGATCCTGCGCGGCGCTCAGTGCGGCAAGTGCGTATGGCGTCCTTCGCCTCGCGCCCAGATTGCGGCCCGTGAAGCCGGAGCGCCCCAAGCTGGATGGATCAAGTAGCCAGACGCGGCAGAGACTCGCGGTCGCTGCAGTTGTCAGTCAGCCGCGCCCAAGAAGTTGCGACCCTCAAGGCGTTTAGGCGGACGAGATGGCTTCCGCAGCACAAGATACCCCTAGTTCCGAGTGCTGCTCGCGCACGTGCTCATCGCAAAAGGCGGTAGCGGATATGCGTCGGGAGCGGCGCGTGATACGGCGGCTCGTCGCCCCACCAGCCGCGCCAGTCCTCGTCCCACTCACCGCTAGTCGCCCCGAACATGTTGGGCCCCATCACGTAGGCACTGCGCGGGCGTGGTCCAGCGAGTGGCGGTCTCATCGGCGTCATTGGCGAGCTCGTCGCCAAGGTGCCAGCCATGAACTTCCCTCCCCCGCTTGCCAAGCGGGCTGTCCCGGCCGTCCACGAGCGTCCGGCGCCGATGATCCCTGCCACGCACGGCCTCTAGCTCTCGCTCGAAGGCACGTCCAGCCCGGCCTCGCCCATCGCCGCGATCCGCCGTTATCCGATCTCGCGGAGCCGCTCCCCGATCTCCCCCGCCAGGAACGCTGGCCACCGTGTCCTCTGACGCAGGTGAGTCAAGCCGGCGCCACGCCGACAGGACCTCCTCGGTGACGAAGTGCTCCTCGGTGCCGATCGTCTTTATCTCGGTGCCTGCCTCCGGTCGCTGCGATGGCCTTTATTGCGGCTTCCCGACGAACGGTACCCGCGCCTTATAAACGCGGATACCGGCCGCCGCCAGGCCATCCTCCACCGTGACGACGCCGAGCACAGCCACGCCAACTCGAACGAGCGGGCAACAACGATCGACCAAAGACTCTCCGCCCTGGTGCGAGCGCTCGGTCGCCAAACCCATCGCGCGAGCGAAGGCGCCGCGAGAACCAAAGCAATCGCGCGCCACCGGGCCGGCAGCCAGACCGGCGTATCTGGGAGCGGGGGCCAGCTGAGAACGGCGCCGCCTTGTGATGCTGCGCACGATCAGCTTTAGATGCGATCGTCGAAACGTCAGCCCGAGGTGTCGATTCCTAGTGAGACGAGTACGCGACGGAGTCGGAGCCGATGTCTCAGTTAGGCCGAATTGATTTCTCACCGGCGGCGATTCGGATGCTGTCGGTCCATGGGCGGCCGCGTCTCTGAAATCCAGCCCGATGCTCAAGACCTGTAAAGATCGTTGGGAGTCCATGGTTCATGCGATCCTCGCGGCCGGGTCCCCGTAGAAGCAATACGCGGCGTAGCTGTCGTCGCCATCTTCTTCGTAGCCTCGGCGACGGATGTCCCGTAGTACTTCGGCGAAGGGGATCGAGGGGTTGGTCAGGACGTGCTTGTAGAACTCGATGGCGACACGGTGTGCTGCGTCGTCCTCGACGCTCCAGAGCGCGCCGATAACGCAGCTTGCGTCGAGGTCGATAAAGGATTTCGCAAAGCCGGCCGTGCCGATGAGGCCACGCGTCGGGCGGCCGATTTCGCAGGCGTTGAGGAAAACCATCGGTCTCGCCTCCTCGAAGGCCTTGGCTAGTCCGGGCATAGCTTGCACTTGGCGTGAGTTCAGCGTGTCGGGCTCTTCGAGCAGCAGAACTTGGAGCCCGCTGTCGTCCGATTCTCCGTGGCATATGAAGTGGAGCAGATCGACGCTCTGCTCCTTGAGTGTGCGATCGAGGCGTTCGAAACTAGCCGGTTCGATGCAGCGGCCTGGAAAGCGCGAGAAGACGAATCTGGCCTCTTCGGCGGCGTGAGCGAGACGTGAAGACATCCGGTACTCCGGCGCGACGACATAACTGGTACGTAGCCGCACCCGCTGGCGTGGGGAGATCCCGGACGCTCGGTGCCACCGACCTATCGCGATCTCGGTTCCGAGCGGAGGGTGGACTTCGCGAGCGCCATCTGCGCGTCGTCGACGTGGAACCATCAACTCCCAAGGAATGCTTCGCTCATCTGAGACGATCAGCATGGTGCGCGGCTTGCGGCTGGCATCATTCAACCGCCAGTAGATCTCCTTGAACAGCGTCGGCGCGCTGTCGAAGAACTCGATGCCAGCGCCCTCAAGCGAGCGTAGGCGCGCGGCGCGACTGGCATCAGGGGCGAAGAATTCCGTCATAGCAGCATCGACCATCGCAGACGCCTCAGCCGGCAAGAACCAGCTATCCGTTTGGCGGTCGAGCCGAAGATGAGGCGTGCCGATGCGGACCTCAAAGCGACGACCATCGTTCTCTGGCGCCGAGATTTCCATCACCAGGTCGGGGAGATCTGCCAGCACGTCGACTTCAAGCGTGGCGTCGGTCATCACTGGGTCCCGAAGTCGACCCCTCGCGCCGGACGTGACGATTGGCACGATACGCGTGACCCTGCCCGTCGGTCGCCCATTGCACGAGAACGAGGCCGAGATCAACGGCTCGTCGCCTTCGGCGGGGGTTGTGACCACCGAGCCGCGGAAAACAGCTACCTCGGATCTCGGCTCTGCGAGCGTCACAGTAATCGTCTTGATCGGTGCGTCGGCGATGAGGAAGTGATGTGTGGCGACTAGCCACACTTCCAGGCGGAAGCTGGTGATCTCTCGCGGCGCTCGCAGTAGGACATCTTCCGTTTGCTCACCTCGGCGTGCTGGAAGCTGGTCCACGTACACGGCAACGTCGAACTCCGCTCCTGGCTCGAGTGGCGCTGCGGGCGACAGGTCCATGTGCGGCGTACGCCGCGTGACCACCGGTTGAGGTGCTTGCGTCTGCGCGGCCGCGGGTTGGGTCCGTCTTCGGCGCGGTAGGTGGAGTCGCCATCGACTGGGCGCGCGGCCGTGCCTGGCCGGAGCTTCGCTCCGGGCGGGTTGCAGCTCGGGATGAGCGTTGGCTTCTACGCGCTCGTCCTCATTTTTAGGTACTGGGGGCGGCGTTGGCCGGTCCAGCTCAGGGTCGGCCGGCCTTGCGGCTGGCACCGGAGCTGCGGCGCCGGGGACAAGCCGCGGATCCGGCTCTGTCGGCGCGACTGGTTCAGGAGCAGGCTCCGGACCTACGGGGGGTAAGGTTTCGTACGTCTCATATCGCTGCTCGAATGGCGCTGGGGTCAGCGGTACCGACGGCCGGGGCAGCTGTGCTTTTGAAAGCCTCGCATGACGCCGCCAGAGTGCCCCCAACTCCTCGACTACAACTTTCTCCAGCTCGTCCCACGCTTCCGTAGCAGACCGAGTTCGCAGAGCGGGGTCCTTGATCAGGAGACGCTCCACCCAGTCCGAGACGCCGGGCGGGATTCCCGGATTCGCGTACCGCACCGGCGGAATCGGCTCGTTCACCTGACGAAGAAGGGTAACCATCGTGTTATCCGACTCGTGGAACGGCACCTGCCCGGTGAACAGTTCGAATGCGACACATCCCAACGCATATAGGTCAGTCTGGGCCCCTAATTGCTGAGCCATCGCCTGCTCTGGGGCCATGTAGGCCGGGGTGCCGACCGCCATCGGTTCACCGGATGGCGTCATAATCCGACCGACCGCGATGGCGACACCAAAATCGGCGATCTTCACCCTGCCATCGCTCGTCACAAGCAAGTTCTCTGGCTTCAGGTCGCCGTGCACGACTCTGAACATCGCCGCGTGCGCCAAGCCGGCCAAAACTGCCTCGAGCACACCGCAGATCTGCGCAAGGCTCAGGTGCCCGATGTAAGGACGCAACGGGCCACGGTCCATATACTCCATGGCGATGTACGGGGTCCCGCGGTGCTCGAAATACTCGTAGACCGTCACGACGTTCGGGTGGTTTAGCGAACCGGCTAGCCGCGCCTCACGCATAAAGTGATCAGCGACCAACGAATCCCGGCTACCGAAACGGTCGAGCTCCTTCAGCCCCACAATTCGGTCCAGGAGAGGATCGCGAGCCTGGTAAACGGTCGACACCCCACCGCGACCGACCACGCGCAAGAGTTCATAACGACCAACCGTCTTGGGTGCCTCACCCATTGGGCGACCGCCGCCGCCAGGTGAACGTAACAGCAGACGAGGCCGACATGCCTGCACCGAAACCAAGCAACTTGAACCTGCCGTCCGCCCCAATCTCGGCTGTGAAACCAACCTCATCAAGGTCGAACTCCCCAGACCGTGCCCGAGGCGCCTCCAGCAACTCGCCCAGTGCGTCCAAAAAGCTCGCGAGATTCGCCTGAAGCGTATCGGTAGAGACGTTGCTCTCGACAATACGGCGTACGGCGTCGCCGCGATCACGACGGGCCGAAGGCGCGTCCGTGGTGACGATCGTTATCGAGCCCTCCAATATTCCCAACCTCCCAGTCGCTCAGCACGTTTGTGAGAGATGCTACGGAGGACCACAAACTCTCTGCCCGCTCATCAACGGTCCGCTTCAGCCTGCTCGTTGAATCGTCCGACGACCGCGGCTCAAGCGTTCTTGGCAACCGTGGCTATGGCGTCGTCGCTGAGCGGTCCTCCCGACGGCCCCGCCATACGACTCCCAAAGGTCGCTGAAAGGACGCCCAGACGCCGGCGGGGCCTTTCGTGGCAAAGTAAAAGCCGCGCGCTGCCGGGCGGCGCGATCAAGGAGCCACCAAGGCATTCCCGCAGTGTGTGCGTTCCGGCAGCGCAAGTGATCGGGCGTATGTTGCTGGCACGATTTCCAGAGCGGGCGCAGTGGCGTAGCTGGCCGGCGAAGGTAGATCCGCGACAACAGGCTTGAGCATCTGCACCGGGGGCTGCTACGACGTGACGTAACTGAAGAGGGCGCCCCGCGAGCGCCCATGGGATCCATAGACGGCTGTGCCGGTCAGCTAGATTCCGGAACGCCAGGCGAGCATTACGCCATCGCCGATCGTGAGTAGGACGTTGTGCACCCGCGGGTCGTCCTGCACGCGGCGTGCAAACTCTCGGATCGCGACCGTGCTGGGGTCGGTCACCATCGGATCGAGCGCCGCGCCGTCCCAGAACAAGTTGTCAGCCGCGATCATCCCGTCCACCGCGAGCATCGGGACGAGCAAGTCCCAATACGCCGGGTAGTCAGACTTCCAGGCGTCCATCCAGACCAGGTCATACGGCCCCTCCAGCCCCTCGAGCAGCTCGCGCGCGTCACCGACGAGCAGCTCGATCCGGTTGGCGTACGGGCTCGCCTCAATATGCCGGCGGGCGACCTCCGCGTTAGTCGGATCGACCTCGATCGTCGTGACTCGCCCGTCGGGAGCGAGCGAAGCGGCCAGCGCGAGCGCGCCCACGCCGGTGAAGGTCCCGAGCTCCAGCACGCGTCTAGCGCCCGTCGCCACGGCCAGCGCCTCCAACAGCCGCGCCTCCGCCAGCCCGGCCATCATCTCCGGCGAGCGCTTGTTCTCCCGCGTCCACGCCGCGGCGGCGGCGATCGCCCCCTCAAAAGCCGTGGTGTGCTCGGTCGCGTAGGCGTCGGCGGCGGGATCGATCAGTTCGGCCACTCCTCCCAGCGTAGCCGCGCATGGCCGCCAAAAGGACCAGCGGCGCCGTGGTCTTCGATCGGTTCTGTCGGCGATCGCGCACGTTCGCCCCGACGCCGACGGACTCGCGCAGGCGGTTCAGGAGCTGGCACGTTCTTTCGTGGCATAGGAATCGCGCGGTGCCAGGGACTTCCACGCGTCCTACGTCGCCGAAGCGATCGCGGGCCGCGCGCGGGGCGAGTGGCCGATGCGGTCTTCCGCCAGACGCACTTGCGCGGTGCGCGTCCGCGTCGGCCCACATGCTTGTCGGCGAGCGGAAGCGGGATTGCGTCGATTCGCCCGATCGATTTCTTCCCGATGGGCGGGGTTGATCGAGGGCGGGCCGCTGCTCCATTGCTCTCAAGCCAGAAGGCGAGTGCGGCAGTCATCGAACCCGGGTGAGCTTGTCGCGCACCGTAGCCCGGGGCTCGCCGCCGATCGCACCTCCCCCTGAGGGGGTGGATCAACGCGAGATCTACCGGAAGCTACGTGAGGAGGCCGCAGCGGAGATCCCTTGGTGGAGGGTCACCGGCCGTGGCGCGCTGCGTCGCCAGGATAAGGAAGAGGCACGCCGTCGCGCGGATGCGGAACGCGTCCTCCGCGCCGCATCGGTCGATGAACTCCAGGACAGCCTGGACGCCAAATGGCTCGAGCTTGAGGCCGCAGCCGAGGCCGTCGACCGCGATCTCGAATCGTGGCTAGGGACGAGACGGCCCGATGCAGGCAGATCCAGCTCGCGCGTCAGCAGGAGCTGGATCTGTCGTGGGATCGTCTGTGCGCGAACGAGCCGGACGCCGTTGCAAGCGCGCTGGGAACAGCATTCAACGACGCTGGCGCGGTCCATGTCGCGGGAGTGTTCGACGGTGGCGCAGCTCTTATCGTCGAGATGCCCGATTTGGAGGACGTGGTGGCCGATCAGGAGCCCGCCTACACCTCGACGGGCAGGTTGACCGTTCAAGCGCGAAGCAAGACGACGAGAAACCACCTCTACAAGGCTGCAATGGCGAGTCGGATGCTGCGCGTGACAAAAATGGCATTCGCTGCCGCGCCGAATCTTCAGGTGGTTTGCTGCGTCGTAATACGTCCCAACGCGATCGGAGAAATGGCACCCGTATATGTCGGAACCTTCGCGCTCGCTGACCTGCAGCCTTACGAGGGAACCTCAGATCCCGACCGGCTAATCGATCTCTTGGACGTTCCGGACGACTCCGCCATGAACCTCCGCGGTCGCACCCACGAGATTGGCGATCTCGCGTTGGACGGCCGCCCCGGTCTTCAGGCGGTGTGTCGGTGGTACGAGTTGGCGCGCGGGCGCGCGGATCACGAGGTGGCAGCGGAGCTTCTTGGCCGCGAGGCCCCTAGTCCCGAGGAGCACGATCCTGCCCGTGCCGGCGCGGAGCAACCCGAGTTTCCAAAGCGAGTGACCATGGCCTGGTTGGAGGCGACGGTGCCCGAAATGTCCGCCGAGCCGTTGGAGCGGCTGCTCGAGCTACTGGCTAGCCGGGGCTGGACCGAGGAGGAGATCGAGCAACGCGTCCTGGCCCTGCGCGACGACTCGATTAGCGAATCGGGACTCGGTGCGCGGTCGCCTAAACCCGTTCCACCGGACAAGGACGGCGGCGAACAGTCGAGCGAGCGGATCATGACGCGAATGGCGCGGCCCTCGGATCAAGCGTCATCGGCGGACGATACCGCCGAAGAGTCAGCCTGGCAGGGCGATGTCACCGCGTTCATCAACCTGGGAGAGCATCTGGACCGGGCGATGCTGCCGATGATCGAAGCGCACCTGAACGATCCCGAGCCGATCATCCGCCAACGCGCACTCGACTACCGCGAGCGGCTTCTTACCTAGGCCGCTGCCAATCTCGAGACTCGCGGCGCCGATCGGTACCTGCAGGCGAGCCCGTCGCATCCGCCCATCCGATCGTCGCCATTGCGCTTGTAAGCTCTGGCGATCGTCGGATGGTGAAAGGAGTCGCGCGCGTGCGGGGCGGTGCGGTGCCGGAAGACGCCTGGAGCGGCGATCTAAGCGGCGGCGCCCATGCCTATGGAAAGGAGTGATCGGGGCCGGTGGCCGGATGCCAGCAGAAGTCCGACTCGTAACCTTCAACAGGACACCGTGCGAAGCATCCCGAGTAGCGCGCACGCCGAAACGGCGATCCTCGCCGGGGGTTGTTTCTGGCCCGTCTCATTCGCGGCCGCTCCGGTCGCGGCCGACGTCGCCGTGCTGGTCTGTGCCGCCTTGGTCTACCACCGCTTCTCCGGCCACAGCTACCCGCACCGGCCGGTTCACATCACGTCGGCGTCGGGGTCGGGGTCGGGGCCGGCGTCAGCAACAGCCGCCGGGGCGAGCGCGCGACTCCGGTGTCGCCGCTCCAGCCTCACCTGACCGATGCGGATCTGCAGGCTGTGGTCAATGAGACCCACGAGGTCTACGACATCGATGCCGACGACCTGCGCGATCTGCTTAAGCGGCTCGAGGCGCGGATCGGCGCGCGCTGCGGATTAGGCCGGGCCCTTGGGCACGCGGCCCGAGGCGGCACCGTCAACCGCGCGAATCGCCGCGCGTGACGGAGGCTTGACCGTCGCCAGATCTGCGAACACGCCGATGCTCCCGGCATCACTGCGTAGCGAGCCGTACGGGGTGCTCGGGACCGCGCGACCGTCCCAGCCGCGCAGGTAGACGTTCGGGGAAGTCTGTGCGTGCTTGGTAATCAGACCGGCGAGTTTGACCGCGAAGTCATAGAGCCGCGCGTCGTGGTTCTCGGAGTAGAGCGCCAGCAGCCCGCGGATCAGCACCGAGTCATACTGCGGTCCGTCGGTGAATGGCGCGAGCCACTTTATGTCGTCGCGGGCACGTTGATCGGCTTCGGTGCACCACGACTGCTTGCCGGTCGCCTCGCAGAGGGCGGTCATGGCGGCGACGATCGCGCCCTCGCCGTCATGTGGCATCGCGACGCGTTTGGGGCCGGCGCTGGCCCTTTTGTTGGCCGCGGCGGCGGGGCCGGCCGTAGCCGCGCCGCTGCCAGGCTCGGTCGTGTTGAAGCTCGCACCGCCACGTGTGGACTGGCTCGGCTTGCAGTTCTTCTCGCCGTTGGAGCAGTTGCCGTTGGCGCCCGCCGGCCCACTGATCGTGCTGCCCGGCTTACAGCCCTTGGCTCCCACCGCACACTTCACGATCACCAGCGTTCCCGGTTCGCAGTCCTTGGAGCTGGTCCTGCACGGCGTAACTTCGGTCGTATCGGCCTGACAGGTACCACGGCCTTCCATACACATCTGAGTGTGCGGCGCGCCCGTTCGACCGCGATTGACATATGAGTCCGGCTCGATCAGGTCGGGAAATGGTGTGCTCGCCACCGGGAGATAGACGCCCTGCGGCGTGAGCAGGTTTTTGTTGGCCCAGCCGATGTACGTCTCAGCATCGGTCAGGTATTCGGCCCGGTTGGCGGTTTGGTAGAGCCGCGCGGCCAGGTCTGACGCGGCCGCAAGCGCCTCGCCGGAGAGCCACTGGTGCTCGGTGCTCCACCACATCCCGCCACCCTGTTTGGCGTCCCAGCCGCCTGCGGCGATGAACGCGAACGCGCGCTCGGCGTCAGTGACGTAGGTGTGATTGCCGGTAGCGCGGTACGCGTCCAGGAACGCGATGCCGATCCACGCGTTGTCGTCGTACCAGGTCGGCTGTGAGGAGCTCTGCTCACCGACCTGCGGTGAGTAGCCGGGGACTGGCTTCAGGTTCGAGTTCCAGTAACGCTGCTCGCCGCGGGCAAATGTCTCAACCGCCGCCTGGGTCTTGGCTGTCGGGTCGGCGATCGCGATCTCATCAAGCGCTTCGAACATCCCATTGCTGCCCCACAACGTCACTTGCGCGCGGTTGGGGTTCGACCCGAGCTGGTCATAGAACCAGTCGGCCGAACCGTGCCACCACTCCGGAGTCTTCTCGATCCCGACCTCGGCCAGCTCGAGGTACGACCGCGATACGACGGTTCCCTCGCCCGAAGTTCCGGAGGAGTCGGCGGGGACGGGGGCTGTGGAGGTCCCGGAGATCCCCGGACCGCCGAGCGACGAAAACGGGAACTTCGTGGTGGGACCACCCGCGGTCTCGACCAGCACGACCACAGCGACAACAACCACCGCGACGAGAGCGGCGGCTCCGACGTAGATGCGGTTCGGTATCTGGCGTTTGGAGCGGAGCAAGCGCCGCCTCGTGTGGCGCCACTGTAGGTGCGGCACGTTTACGCGCGGGTTTCGGGCAGCTGACCGGTGCAGCCGCCCGCGTATCGTGACGGGACTCGGTTACGGGACCCACAATCAAACAAGCCCCGGCCACGGGCCAAGGGCTCCAGGAAAACAAGCGGAGAGGGGGCGTTTGGGTTCAAGTCATACGTCTCACTTGAGATGTCCCTGGGCACCGCGGTTCTCATGCCGGATCCCCAACCGGGTCCCCCGACGACCAGCGCGACGCAGCCAACCGTCTGGCGACAGCTCGGCGGACTCCTCATGCCAATCACCGTAGCGGCCCCATGAGCTCACGGAGCGAACCAGGCAGCACCCCAACCCGGAATCGCGATCCCCACGCGTGCGCATGCCTTCCTTTGCTTTGATCCACGCTGGGGCTACCGGATTCCAGCTGGCTGGAGGGCGACGAGTACGAGGACGAGCTCGACGGTCTTTGCCAGGCGCTCGCGGCCTCCGCACCTTGAGCACTCGACACCATGCGGACGATCGCATTTCAACGGCGCGGACCGCTGGAACGCGCGATCACATCGGCGACATACCACTCGCCGGCAGCGCCGACACCTGACGATCGCCTCGCCACGAAAGGGATCGCGGGCTCCGGAACGACCGGCGCCATCGCATTGGCGACCCAGGGCAGGAAGCTGCCGGTGTCAGCGGGCGCATCCGTTCTGCGATATCCGCAGTGATGGTATCCGCCGATGGTCGCCCACGATCCTGCTC
Source organism: Solirubrobacteraceae bacterium (assembly GCA_035603155.1). Taxonomy (GTDB): domain Bacteria; phylum Actinomycetota; class Thermoleophilia; order Solirubrobacterales; family Solirubrobacteraceae; genus Palsa-465. The sequence goes on along the minus strand of DATNKY010000549.1, from coordinate 787 downwards.
CAGAAAGACCACGACGCCAACCTGCCCGACTCGGCTTCCGGCTGCTCATTCCGCGTCGACGGTAATGCCGCCCCACTCCTCGGGTGCGACGTCATGCAGGGTCTGGGTGAGCGTCCAGCGATGTCCGGCGGGGTCGCGGATGGTGCACTGACGCTCTCCGTACGAAAAATCGTGTGGCTCGCGGACGATCTCGCCGCCGTGCTTGCGGACGCGGTCGCACAGGGCGGCGACGTCATCAACCCGAAGCATCACCGACTGCGAGGACTCCTCGCCGGTCGGGGCTGATCGGCCGTCACCAACGTCGGCCACGATCAGGGAACCTTCGCCGAAACTCAGCTGCGCCCGGTGCCCAGGCCCGATACGGACGCGCTCGACGAACCCCAGCGCATCGACCAGCCAGGCGACGGCCGCGCCCACGTCTGGATAGGCGAGTTCGGGAATCACCGGACCCAGGGGCGCTGACCGATTCGTCCGCATCAACTGAAGCGTACGCAGGTGCAAGTCGTGCCGTCCGGGGCCTCTGGCCACTGCGAGCACGACGATCCCAGCTCGTTCACAGAGAACCTGTCGTTTGGCGACGACGCGCTCATCCGACGCCGTAGGCCCGGACGATCGCTCTTGCGGTTCGGGCCCGTGAACGCGGACGGTCGCCTCGGCCACATAGCACTCGCCAGCGGCGCCACGTCTGACGATCGCCTAGCCACGAAGGGGATGGCCGGCTCCGGAACGACCGGCGCCATCTCAACGGCGACCAGTTAGGCGCCAAGTGTCTTCTCACGCCGGGGGT
>DATNKY010000534.1:0-10955 GCA_035603155.1 Solirubrobacteraceae bacterium | reverse complement strand
TGGCCGGCGAACCACAGAAACCCGGTCACCACCATCACCCGACCGAGCCGGTTGTCCGGTCGGGCTCGCCAGGAGGCGAGGCCGCAGCCGAGCAGCGAAGCGCCGACGATCACCGTCAATGCAGGGCCGGGCTCGGTGGGGCGATCGGCTGACTGGTGCGCCGCGAGCCACACCGCGGCGACGCCCGCGGCCAGTCCGGCGGCCGCCACGCCTGCCAGTCTTGCCTTGATCGCGGGGGATGTTCGTGTCACTCGATTACTCCGACCTGCGCCACATGCTCCTCGCCGCCTGCCGGTAGCGCAACGTCGCTCACTCGCTGGCGATCGCCGCCAACACGTCGAGCCTGGCGGCGCGGCGCGCCGGCCAGCTGCCGGCGGCGAGCCCGAGCACGGCGGAGAGGACCAGAAACCCGACGAGGCTGCCGAACGGGACCGCGATGCTGGTGACGCCGTTCTGGCGCAGCGATGAGGCGAGCGCGAGGCCCAGGCCGGTCCCGATCACGATGCCGACCACGGCGCCGAACAGCGCGATGATCACCGACTCCGAACGGATCATCGCCCGCACCTGGCGGCGCCTCATGCCGACCGCCCGCAGCAACCCAATTTCCCGTGTCCGCTCGAACACAGACAGCATCAGCGTGTTGACGATCCCGATCAGCGCGACGATCACCGCCAGCGCGAGCAGCACGTAGATCAGCCCCAGCTCCTGGCTGATCGCGTGCTCCTGGGAGCGTTCGAACTGAGCGCGAGTCTTGAAGCCGACGTTCGCGTATGGCAGTAGCGCCCGGTTCAGTGCCCGGCCGAGATCGCCGGAGCCGGGCCCGGTGCTGAGCAGGACGGCGACCGGGAGCGGGTTGTCGAAGTGCGTCAGGAAGTAGCGCTCGCCGACGACGAAGCTGCCGACCAGCGGGTTGGGCTTGAAGATCCCGCCGACCGTGAGCGTCGTCGACCCGGTCCGGGCGAAGCGGACCGGGACCGCCGAGCCGACATGGAGGTGATCCTTGTCCGCGGTGGTCGTGTCGATCACCAGCCGCCCCGCCGCCAACGCGGCGGCTCCGCTGCCCGCGGTGACGTGCAGGGTGACCGTCCGGTCGAGGTGGGCCGCCGTAGCCGCGGCCAGCGTCGACAGCGAGCCTCGGAACTCGAACTGGCCCTGGTAGACGGTCGTCGTCGTCGCGACCCCCGGCAGATGCGCGACCGTGGGGGCGACCGACTTACTGAATCCGCCCGAGCCGGTGATCAGGTAGTCGGCGCTGACGGCGCTGTCAACCTGCTGCTTGGCCGATTTGCTGAGCGAGGCGCCGAGCACGGCGATCGTTGCCACCAGCCCCAGCCCGATCATCAGGGCGGCGGCTGTCTGCGCGGTCCGGCGCGGGTTGCGCATCGCGTTCTCGCGCCCGAGCCTGGCCGGGATGCCGCGCAGCGTGGCCAACGGACGGCCGATCGCGCTCGACAGCGGTCGCGCCAGGAGCGGCACGAGCAGGCCTGCGGCGACGAACACCGCGAGCGCCCCGATGCCCACGAGCACGGTCGACGGCTCGGCCACCCCCGCCAGCACCGCGACGACGGCGCCGGCCGCGATCGTGGAGCCGGCGATCATCCGCCGCCTCAGCGGTGCCGTCCGCTGTTCGCTGCGCCCGGCGAGAGCCGTGACCGGCGCGATCGCAACGGCGCGGCGCGCGGGGAGGATCGCTGACAGCACCGTGACGCCGACGCCGGTCGCGATCGCCACCACCGCGGTGCGGGCCTCGAACACGAGCGGCGATGACGGGAGCACGATGCCGAACGCCTTCAGCAGCGCCTTGAGCCCGATCGCGGCCGCGACTCCCAGTCCGAGCCCGATCGCGGACGCGACCAAGCCGGTCAGCGCCGCTTCTCCCAGCACCGATCCGAACACCTGCCGCCGGCTCGCTCCGACGATGCGCAGCAGCGCGAGCTCGCGCGTCCGCTGGCCGACGGTGATCGAGAACGTGTTGAAGATCGTGAACCCGCCGACGAACAGCGAGATCGCCGCGAAGATCAGCAGCACGGTCGAGATGAACGAGAGCGAGTTGTCGACAGCGCTCGACAGCTCGCTGGCGACGGTATGGCCGCTGACGACCTCCACTCCGGGCGGCAGCCGCGTCGCGATCTCGCGCTGCAGCTTGACGTCGTCGGTCCTGGGCGCGGCGAGCACGTCGATCGTGTCGTACCGCCCTCGCGAATCGAACAGCTTCTGCGCGGTCGGCAGGTCAAAGCCGGCGAGCGTGACGCCCGCGAGGTTGTCATCGCTGCCGAACGTGACGATCCCCGAGACCGTGAACGTCCGCGGCCGGTTGGGCAGGTTGACCAGCACGTGGTCGCCGACCGCGAAGTGGTGCTTTGTGGCAGTCGCCTTGTCCATTACGACGTCAGCGGCCGTCGTCGGCGCGCGCCCCTCGACGAGCCGGTAGGGGGAGAGCCGGCGGTTGGGATCGAACGAGAACCCCAAGGTCGAGCCCCCGCCGCCGCCGATCGCATTGCCGTCGCGAGTCATGAACTGCGCATATCCCCCGACCGAGCCGTTGACGTACGCCACGCCGGGCAGGCGGCGCACGGCCGAGGCGATCGACTCCGGGATCGGCCTGCGGTCGGCGGTGCCCTGGACGGCCGCGGAGCTGTTGCCCTCGTTGAGCTGCGCCTTGCCGCGGATCTGCAGGCTGATGTGCTGATAGGCGGTGCCGATCAGGTTGTCGAAGGTCCGATTGAGCGTGTCACCGAGGACCAGGGTGCCGGTGACGAACGTGACGCCGAGCACGACCGCCAGGGCGGTCAGCGCCAGCCGGAGCTTTCGCGCGAGCAGCCCGCTGGTCGTGACCTTCCACACCTCAGCCGCCCAGCCTCGTCATCCGCTCGAGGACGGTCGCGGCCGTGGGCGAGACCAACTCGCCGACCACGGCTCCGTCGGCGAGGAACACGACGAGGTCGGCGTACGCCGCGGCCACCGGGTCGTGCGTGACGATCACGATCGTCTGGCCGTGATCGGTGACCGCGCGGCGAAGGAACGTCAGCACCTCGGCGGACGCGTTGGAGTCGAGGTTGCCGGTCGGCTCGTCGGCGAAGATCAGCTCCGGCCGGCCAAGGAGCGCCCGCGCGCATGCCGTGCGCTGCTGCTCGCCCCCTGACAGCTCGCTGGGCCGGTGCGACAGGCGGTCGGCGATCCCGAGTGCAGTGACCAGATAGTCGAGCCACTCCCGGTCGATCTTCACCTTCGCGAGCGCAGCAGGGAGGGTTATGTTGTCGGCGGCGCTCAAGGTCGGGACGAGGTTGAACGCCTGGAACACGAACCCGACCCGGTTGCGCCGTAGCTGAGTAAGGCCGGCGTCATCGAGCAGGCCGATCTCGTCGTCGCCGATGAATGCGCGGCCGCTCGTCGGGACATCGAGTCCGGCAATGCAGTGCATCAGCGTTGACTTGCCCGAGCCCGACGGTCCCATCACTGCGGTGAACCGGGCACGCTCGAACTCGACGGTGACGCCATCGAGTGCACGCACCGCGAGCCCGTTCGCTCCGTAGGTCTTCACCAGATCGATGGCCCGTGCCGCGGGCGGTGCGGAGCTGCCGATGTCAATCGTGGAGGTTGGTGAGCCGTGCTCGGACATGAGCTACAGGCTGCACGCGATCAACCGTCCTGAACAGCCGGACAGCCGGAGTCTTGCGGGGTAGGGCTAGCAGTACCACGGCACCGAGGCGGGGCCGGCTCGAACCCGGTCTACGGTGTGAACTTGACCGTGATCACGTCGCCGTCGGCGACCGTGTAGTCGCGCCCCTCGAGGCGCAGCGTGCCGCGGTCCCGCGCGCCCGAATAGCCGCCTGCGTCGCGCAGCTGATCCCAGGAGACCACCTCGGCGCGGACGAACCCGCGCTGGATGTCGGAGTGGATCATGCCGGCGGCGTGCCACACCGAGAGGCCTTGGCGAAGGTGCCACGACTGGGCCGGCTTGTCCTCGCCGGCGGTGAAGAACGCGACCAGCGCCAGCAGCGAGAACGCGCCCCGGACGACGGTCTGCAGGCTCGACTCCTCCAGACCGAGGTCGGCTCGCATCGCGTCGGCGTCCTCCTCGGTCAGCTCGGCCAGCTCGGCCTCGAGCCGCGCCGAGACGGCGACCGCCTCGGCGTCGTGCGAGGCGGCGTGATCGGCGATTGCCGCCGGCACCTCGTGGCTGCCCTCGTCGACGTTGGCGACGAACAGCACGGGCTTGGCGCTCAGCGGCTGCAGCAGCGTCAGCGCGTCTGACGCCTCGACCGGCACCGGCACCGTGCGGGCCGGGCGGCCGCTCTGCAGGGCGTCGATCGCGTCGCGCAGCCAGCCCGCCTCGGCGGCCGCGTGCCGGTCACCGCTCTTGGCGGTCTTCGCGACCCGCTCGAGCCGGCGCTCGGCCTGCTCGAGGTCGGCGTAGATCAGCTCGGTCTCGATCGTGTCGATGTCGGCCAGCGGGTCGACCCGCCCGTCGGGGTGGACGACGTTCTGGTCGTGGTGGGCGCGAACGACGTGGACGATCGCGTCGGTCTCGCGGATGTTGGCCAGAAACTTGTTGCCGAGCCCCTCCCCGCGATGGGCGCCTGCCACGAGCCCGGCGATGTCGTGAAAGGCGATCGTGTCGGGGACGATCTTCGACGCACCGACCGTCGCGGCAACAACGTCGAGGCGCTCGTCGGCGACCGGTACGATCGCGACGTTGGGCTCGATCGTCGTGAACGGGTAGTTGGCGGCCTCGGCGGCGACGCCGGTCAGCGCGGTGAACAGCGATGACTTGCCGGCATTCGGCATGCCGACGATCCCGACCTTCATGCCAGCGCTCGAGCCTGAGTCAGGTGCCGAATCCGACCCGGTGGCCCTCGGTATCGACCAGCACGTAGACGACCTTCTCGAGGTCGATCGCGATCAGCCCATCCTCGGCTGTCAGGTCGTGCCAGCCGGTGGTACCGAGCGCCTCGCGCAGGCTCTTGAGATCCTTCGGCGCGACCCGCGCAGCCAGCACGGGCCCACCGAGGAAGCCGATGTTGATTTTCTGGGGCTTTTCGTCGGCCATCAGTTGTCCTCCTCAGCTCACCTGAACAATTTCGGTCAGCACGCCGCCGGTGCTGGCGGGGTGCAGGAACGCGACGCGCGAGCCACGGATCCCTGTGCGTGGCGTCTCGTCGATCAGTCGCAGACCGGCCGCCGCGCAGGCGTCGAGCGCATCCTGCACCGAGGTCACACGGTAGGCGACATGGTGCAGGCCCGGCCCACGGCGACTGAGGAACTTCCCGACGGCCGTGTCGGGATGCAGCGGCGCCAGCAGTTCGACGTGGCTGTCACCGGCGTCGAGCAGCACCGCGTCGACGCCCTGCTCGGGAACCGTCTCACGGTGCACGAGCGGCATCCCGAGCGAATCGCGGTAGAGGACCAGCGCGTCCTCGATGCTCTCTACCGCGACACCAACGTGGTCGATCGCGGTCAGCATCGCGCCGGGAGGATAGCGGTGCCCCGCCGTCGGCTCCGGCGAGCTCACCGAAGCTCCGGCGTCGGGGCGGGCGAGTTCACCGAACCTTCTCGAGACGGGGATTGGGCGCGTAGCTGCGCCCGACCTTCGCGCACGGCCGGCCGTCGAGCAGCACGACGTCGGCGGTGAAGTCGTTCTGCCCGCGGATCAGCGACGACCCGACGCCATAGGCGTCCACCGGGACGCCGGCGGCCTCGAACTCCCGGATCCGCTTGGCGTTGAAGCCGCCCGAGGCGACGATTCGCACGTCCTTGAAGCCCGCTCCGTCGAGCGCGCCGCGGACCTTCTCGACCAGTCGCGGGTTGACGCCTGTCGGCGAGAAACCGCCCATCTCATCCAGCAGCGAGCGGTCGACGAGCGTCTCGGACGTGTCGAGCCGGACGCCCCAGAGCGTGGGCCCGAGCGCCTCGGCGACGGCCAGCGCGGTGGTGACCGAGTCGTTGTCGAAGTCGACCAGGACGGTGATGTTCATATCGCCGTGGAAGTGCTCGGCAAATTTCTTGGCCGCCTTGACGGTGTCACCGCCGTATGCCGCGATCAGCCCGTGGGGCACGGTGCCGATCCCGCGGCCGCCCCACCAAGACGCCTGGGCCTCGGTCGAGACCCCGATCGCGCCAGCGACGTGGGCGCTCCATCCGTCGCCGGTCTGAACCAGCCAATGGTCGTGGCGGGCGGGGAAGTAGAAGATCTGCTTGCCGCCGGCTGCTTGCACGACCTCGGCAACGTTTCGCATGATCAGCGAGCGCCGCGCGAGCACGCCGAGGTAGACGGTCTCGAGGTGCGCGAACAGGCTGTAGTCGCCCTCGATCGTCATCACCGTCTCCCTCGACGCTATTCGGTCGCCTTCGCGCAGCGCGCGGACGTCGAGCTGATCCCAGCCCGGCTCCCAGCCGCCGTCGACCTCGCGGCCGGAGCAGAGCTTGAGGACGGCGATCGCCTCGTCGATGCCGCCGAGGATCGAGTCGTCCTTCTGGAACACCTGCATCGTGACGTGGGGATGCTCGCCCTCGCTCTCGAACAGCGCCTTCGTGTAGACGAAATACGCGTCCGAGTAGTACCCGGCCCGGAGCCTGTCGACCGGCAACCGGAAGATCGCGGGGTCCAGCCGCGCTGAGACCTGCGTCGACATGGCGCGAGTCTAATCGGCGCTCGTCGCCTCAGCCCGGCTGGCGCTCACCCCTCAGCCCAGCAGCTCGCGCGCGATGTCGGCGAAGAAGCCCGTCGCGAAGCCGAGGTCACGGACGTCGATCCGCTCGTCCGCGTTGTGCACGAGCGGGCCGGCCTCGAGGATTCCCTGGTGGCGCTGGGGGAAGAACCCGTATGCCGTGCAGTCGGGGAACGCGTCTCGGAACCAGCGCGAGTCCGAGAACCCGGGCAGGATCACCGGGACGGCGGCGGCGCCGGGATCGTTCGCCCGCACCCAGCGCTCGATCGCGCGCATCACGTCGCTGTCAACCGAGGACTGGTTGCCCTCGATCTCCTCGGTGAACTCGATCGAGAGCCCGTCGGTCTGCTCGCCGAGCACCTGCGCGATCCGCCGGCGCGCCGCATCCTCACCCAGGCCCGGCGGCACACGGCAGTCGACGCGGACCTGGGCGCGCGACGGGATCACGTTGATCTTGCCTGAGGCGCTCGCCATCGTCGGCGTCAGCGTGACCCCGAACATCGGCTCGATCAGCGTCCGCAGCCGAGGCTCGCTCGCGCCGAGGCGAGCCATTGCGCCGGCGGGGTCGGCGGGGTCCTCGCCGATGCCACGCAGCAGCGCCGCCGGACCGTCGGTCACCTCGTAGGAGTCGGGCTGGTCGGTGAGCTTGGCGAGCACCGGCGCGAGCTTGAGCAGCGCGTTGTCGCCGGTGCGCGGCAGCGACGCGTGACCTGCCGCCCCGTGCGCGGTGACGTTGAAGCGAAACACGCCCTTCTCGGCGCAGCAGACTCCGTACAGGCGCCTGCCCCCGTACTCGAACGACTCGCCCCCACCCTCGTTGAGCAGGAAGTCGCAGCGCACCTTGTCGGCGTGGGTCGTCGTCAACCACTGGGCGCCGACATCGCCGCCGGTCTCCTCGTCGGCGACGAACACGAGCTTCAGCGTGCCGCGGGCCGGCCGCCAGCCGTCGCGGGCGAGCGCGACCCCGGCGACCGCCTCGGCCGCCACCTGGGACTTCATGTCCAGCGACCCCCGACCCCAGAGAAAGCCGTCGACGACGTCTCCCGACCACGGGTCGTGCTGCCACTCCGCCGCGTCGGCGAGGACCGTGTCGACGTGGCCCAAGAAGCACAGCGTCGGCCCGTCCTGCTCGCCGCGCAGATCGGCAACCAGGTTGGGCCGCTCGTCGGTCGCGCCGAGGATCTCGGTCTGAAAGCCGGCCTGGCTGACGTAGCGCTCGAGGTACTCGATCGCGGGCCGCTCGTTGCCGGGCGGGTTGACGGTGTTGAAGCGCACCAGGCGCTGGAGCACCTCTACGCACTCGCCCTGCAGCTGTTCGGGGTTCATAAGCCGCCTTGCGATTCGTGGGTTTACCGGGGGCGTGCTGGAGGCCGCATTATCTCCGTAGGATCCGCGGCGTGGCCGCAGCAGACGATGACCTCGCACTCGCGCTCGAGCTGGCCGATCTGGCGGACCGGATCACGATCGATCGGTTCGGGGCCGAGGATCTGATCGTCGATACCAAACCCGACCTCACGCCGGTCACCGAGGCCGACCGGGCCGTCGAGCTTGCATTGCGCGAGCGGCTCGCGGCCGTGCGACCGCAGGACGCCGTGATCGGCGAGGAGTACGGCGTCGACGACGGCGCCGGTCCACGGCGCTGGATCATCGACCCGATTGACGGCACCAAGAGCTATGTCCGAGGGATACCCACGTGGACGACTCTTATCGGGCTCTCCGTCGATGACGAGGTCACCGTCGGCGTCGTGTCGATGCCGGCGCTGAACAAGCGGTGGTGGGCCTCGCACGGGAACGGCGCGTTCGCCGACGGCCGCCGGATCCACGTGTCCGGGGTCGACGCCCTCGCCGACAGCCAGATGGCGTGGAGCGGGATCGAGGACTGGGATGCCGTCGGCCGCCTCGACGCGATCGTCGCGCTGGGCCGCGCCTGCTGGCGCACGCGCGGCATCGGCGACTCCTGGCAGTACATGCTGGTCGCGGAGGGCTCGGCCGAGATCGCGCTCGACCCCGAGGTGTCGGTGTGGGATCTGGCGGCGATCATGATCGTGATCGAGGAGGCGGGCGGCCGCTTCACCGACCTGGCCGGCGCCAGAACGCCCGCGGGCGGGAGCGGGATCGCGACCAACGGGCTGGTGCACGAGGCCGCGCTGGGGTTCGTCGGCCGGTAGCGGCGCCCGGCGGGGGCGCATACTCCCTCAGATGGACCGACTGTTCTCGGACGCTGACGCCGATCCGGCCGTCGACGAGCTCCCTGCCGACGCGCCGCTGGCGACGCGAATGCGGCCGCGGACCGTCGATGAGCTCGTCGGCCAGCAGCGGCTGCTCGCTGCCGGAACGCCGTTGCGCCGCGCGATCGAGGAGGGACGCCCGCACTCGATGATCCTCCACGGCCCGCCCGGGAGCGGCAAGACGACGCTGGCGCGGCTGGTCGCCCGGTCCTCGGACGCCGCGTTCGAGGAGCAGAGCGCCGTGCAGGCGGGACGCGCCGAGGTGCGGGCGGTGATCGAGCGCGCGCGTGAGCGGCTCGCGAGCGGCGGCCGGCGGACGGTGTTCTTCCTCGACGAGATCCACCGCTTCAACAAGGCCCAACAGGACGCCCTGCTGCCCGCCGTCGAGGACGGCGTGATCACGCTGATCGGCGCGACGACCGAGAACCCGTATTTCGAGGTCAACTCGGCGCTGCTCTCGCGCACCCGCCTGTACGAGCTCGAGGCGCTGACCGCCGCCGACATCCGCAAGCTTCTCGATCGAGCCGTCGCCGGCGGGAACTGCGGACCTGGAACGACCGTCGAAGATCAGGCGCTCGAGTTCCTCGCCCAGCGCTCGGGCGGCGATGCCCGCACGGCCCTCAATGCGCTCGAGCTCGCGTGCGAGGCGGCCGGCCGGGGCGAAACGGTGACGCTCGAGCAGGCCGAGGAGGCGCTCCAGCGACGCGCGCTGCTCTACGACCGCCAGGCGGACCGCCACTACGACACGATCTCGGCCTGGATCAAGGCGACTCGCGGCTCGGACCCCGATGCCTCGCTGTACTACCTCGCGGTGATGCTCGAGGGGGGCGAGGACCCGCGATTCATCGTCCGCCGCATGGTCGTGCTCGCCTCCGAGGACATCGGCAACGCCGACCCCCAAGCGCTCGTGGTAGCCACGGCGGCAGCCTCGGCGGTCGAGCACGTGGGGCTGCCAGAGTGCCAGTTCGCGCTCGCCCAGGCGGCGATTTATTTATCTTTGGCGCCGAAGTCCGACGCCGCCAAGCGCGCCGTGTTCGCCGCTCGCGAGCGGATCCGCGAGCAGGGCGCCGAGCCGCCTCCGCCGTACCTGCGCTCCTCGACCCGCAGCGACGGCGGTTACGACAACCCCCACCGCCGCCCCGGTCATCTCTCCCCCCAGGAGCTGATGCCGCCGGGGGCGATCGGAGCCCGCTTCTATTCGCCTGACGACGCCGAGGCAGCGCTGCTCGCCCGGTTCGCCGAGCTTCGCCGCGCGCGGGGTCTTAGCGAGCCTTGACCCGGCCGGCCGGCTGCGGCGGCCCGCGCCACCGGCGAGCTGTGACCCGACCGATCGATCAAGGGGTACGCTGCCCGCGGTGACGCCGACCGCCGCGACGACGATGCTCGAGTCGCTCAACCCCGCCAGCGGCGCGGTGCTCGGGAGCGTGCAGGCGACCGCGCCCGGCGACGTGCAGGCGGTCGTGGAAGCGGTCGCCAAGGTGCAGCCGTTCTGGTCGCAGCTCACGCTGCGAGACCGGGCGCGCTACATGGAGCGGGCCGCCCAGGTGCTGATCGACGAGTCGGACGAAATCCGGGACCTGATCGTCGCCGAGCAGGGCAAGCCGCGCAACGAGGCGTTCTCGATGGAGATCCTGCCGACGATCGACGCGCTGCACTGGATCGCACGCGAGGGACAGGACCTCCTCGCCGATGAGAAGGTCCGGATGCCGCAGCTCTTCCTCAAGACCAAGCAGACCGCGTTCACCTACGAGCCGCTCGGCGTGATCGCTGTGATCTCGCCCTGGAACTATCCCTGGAGCATCCCGCTCGGCGAAATTGCGATGGCGCTGATGGCCGGCAACGGCGTCGTGCTCAAGCCGGCGTCGCTGACGCCGCTGATCGGCGAGCGGATCGGCCGGGTACTCGAGCGCGCCGGGGTCCCCGAGGGGCTCGTGCGCGTGATCCACGGCCCCGGGACCGGGCCCGCGCTAGTCGAGTCGAGCGTCGCGAAGGTCTTCTTCACCGGCTCGGTCGATGCCGGACGGGGCGTCGGCGAGGCGTGCGCGCGGCAGCTCAAGGG
>DATNKY010000092.1:0-11710 GCA_035603155.1 Solirubrobacteraceae bacterium | reverse complement strand
CTGCACGAACACCACTGCCGCGACGACGCCCAGGGCGATGAACGGCATGATCACCCGGAACACCTGGTCAGGGTTGTTCCACCACGATTGCACCCCGCTCGGGATCCGCGACACGATGCTCGCGAAGATCAGCAGCGAGATGCCGTTGCCGATCCCGCGCTGGGTGATCAGCTCCCCCATCCACATCAGCAGGACGCAGCCGGCGGTCAGCGAGAGCACGATCAAGAAGACCTTGAACAGCGTGAAATTCGAGATCAGCGAGACGCCGGCGGACTTCTCGAAGCTACGGAACAGGAACACGTAGCCGATCGACTGCGCGAACGCGAGACCGACCGTCAGATAGCGCGTGTATTGCGTGATCCGCGCCTGGCCCACCTCGCCCTCCTTTGACAGCTTCTCGAGCGAGGGCACCACGACCTGCAGCAGCTGCAGGATGATCGACGCGGTGATGTAGGGCATGATCCCGAGCGCGAAGATCGCGATCCGCCCGAGCCCACCCCCCGAGAACAGGTTCAGCAGTCCGAAGATGCCGCTGCTGCCGAGGCTCTTCTGAATCTGGTTGGCGGCGCTCTCGGAGATTCCCGGAGCCGGGATGTGGGTGCCGAGCCTGTACAGCGCCAGGATGGCCGCCGTGAACAGGATCTTCTTGCGAATGTCGGCGACCCTGAATGCCCCGAAGATGGTGGCAATCATGGGCCGGCCTCAGTCCTCAATCACGTGGCAGGTGCCGCCGGCGGCTTCGATCTGCTCGCGGGCCGCGCGGCTGAAGCCGTGCGCGTGGACCGTGAGCGCTTTCGTGAGCTTGCCTGTGGCGAGGATCTTCACCGGCACATTTTTGCGCGTCGCGAGACCCTTCGCGCCGAGTGCCTCGAGCGTGATCGCATCGCCGGCCGTAAAGCGCGCTTCGAGCTCGGCCACGTTGACCGGCTGCGTGTGGGTCCGGAAGGGCTCGAACGGCATCGACTTCTTCATGTGCGGGCCGCGCAGCTTGCGCATCCGCATGTGGATCGGGTTCTGGCCGCCCTCGAAGCGGGCTCGCTTCTTGGCGCCCGAGCGCGAGCCCCAGCCCTTCTGGCCACGGCCCGAGGTCTTGCCGGTGCCCGATCCCTCGCCGCGGCCGACCCGCTTGCGCGGACGGCGCGATCCCGGCGCCGGGCTCAGGTTGTGCAGACCGATCCGGTCGCGCCCGTCAGGCTCGCGCTCGTCGCTGGTGCTCATGATTCCTTGACCTCGACGAGGTGGCGGACCTTGTGGACCATGCCGCGAGTCTGCGGCGAGTCGGACACCTCGACGGTCTGGCCGATGCGGCGCAGGCCGAGCGAGCGCAGCGTCGCGAGCTGGCTCTTGTCGGAGCCGTTGCGCGACTTGCGCTGGGTGACACGGAGCGTGCTCATCACGCCTCCGCGACGACCTCTGCGGGCGGCTCAGCATCAGCGGCGCTATCGGACTCGTCCGCGGCACCGTCACTGCGCTCGCCGGTCAGGCCGAGCACCTGGTTGACCGACAGGCCGCGCAGTTCGGCCACCTCGTCGGGCGTACGCAGGGACTCCAGCCCCGCCATCGTCGCCTTGACCAGGTTGATCGGGTTCTGGGAGCCGAGGCTCTTGCTCAAGATGTCGTGGATCCCAGCGAGCTCGAGCACCGCGCGCACGCCGCCGCCCGCAATCACCCCGGTACCGGGGGACGCCGGCTTGAGGAAGACGCGGCCGGCGCCGAACACGCCCGTCACCTGGTGGGTGATCGTCGAGCCGTGCTTGGGCACGCGGTAGAGGTTCTTCTTGGCGCGCTCGACGCCCTTCTGGATCGCGACGGGGACCTCGTTGGCCTTGCCGTAGCCGATCCCCACCACCTCGCGCTCGTCACCGACGACTACCAGCGCCGTGAATGAGAAGCGGCGCCCGCCCTTGACCACCTTGGCGACGCGGTTGATCTCGACCACGCGCTCCTGGAGGTCAAGTCCGGCGGATGAAACTGTTCTATCTCGAGCCATGAGGATCTGAGGGTAGCGGGATCAGAACTGCAGCCCGGCCTCGCGGGCACCGTCGGCGAACGCCTTCACGCGCCCGTGGTACTGATAGCCGCCACGATCGAACACGACCGACTCGACGCCCGCGGCCTTGGCGCGCTCGGCGAGCAGTCCGCCGGCCCTGCGGGCCTGCTCGGAGCCGCTGAGCGATTGCAGATCGGCCTCGGTCCAGTTGACGGCGGCCAGCGTGTGGCCGCTGTCATCGTCGATGAGCTGGGCGAAGATGCCGCGATTGGAGCGGAACACCGAGATCCGTGGCCGCTGCGCGGTGCCCTGGATCCGGGCGCGTACGCGGCGCCGGCGCCGGAGGCGGCGTTGTGGCTTGGTAGAGACCGTCATGCCCGCTTACCGACCTTTCGCGCGACGTACTCGCCCTCGTAGCGGATGCCCTTGCCCTTGTACGGCTCGGGCTTGCGCTGCTTGCGGATGAGCGCGGCGATCTCGCCGACCTGCTGCTTGGACGCTCCGCGGACGACGACGCGGGTCGGCTGCGGAACCTCGAACTCGATCCCGTCAGGCGCCTTGACGGCGACCGGGTGCGAGTAGCCGAGCGCCAACTCGAGGTCGCGCCCGCGCAGCTGTGCGCGGTAGCCGACGCCCTGGATCTCGAGGCGCTTCTCGAACCCGTCGGTGACACCCTGGACCATGTTGGCCACCAGCGTCCGGGTCAGACCGTGCAGCGCGCGATGCTCGCCGCGATCGGTCGGGCGCTTGACGAGCACCTCTTCGCCAACCCGCTCGACGGTGATGTCGCGATGGATGCGCTCCGAGAGCTCGCCCTTGGGGCCGTTGACGGTCACGAGCTCAGGCTCGATCGCGATGGTCACGCCGGCGGGCACCGGGATGGGCTGTCTTCCGATTCTCGACATCGTCCTAAGGGTTACCAGACCCTCGCAACTACCTCGCCGCCGACGCCCTGGTGACGGGCCTCATGACCGGTCATCACGCCCTTCGAGGTCGAGATGATCGCGGTGCCCATGCCGCCTTGGATACGTGGGATGTGACCGTGGTCGACGTAGGTCCGCTGCCCGGGACGCGAGACGCGCTGGAGGCCGGTGATCACGGGCTTGCGGTCCGCGGTGTACTTGAGGGTGACCCTGAGCTGCTCGCCGGGCCGGCCGGGCTCGGGCGGGTCGATGCTGTAGCCCTCGATGTAGCCCTGTTCCTTGAGGATCCGCGCCAGCTCGCGCTTGAGCTTCGAGGACGGGATCGCGACATCGTGGTGCTGCGCCTTGGCGGCGTTGCGCAAGCGGGTCAGGAAATCGGCTACGGGGTCGGTCATCGACATAGCGCTACCAGCTCGACTTCGTCATTCCCGGCACGTAGCCGTTGTGGGCGAGCTCGCGCAGGCAGATCCGGCACAGCCCAAATTTCTTGTAAACGGCGCGCGCGCGCCCGCAGCGGCGACAGCGTGTGTAGCCCCTGGTCTTGTACTTCGGCGTCCGCTGTTGGCGGACTCGCTGTGAAAGCTTTGCCATGTGCTCCTTCTAATCCTGTTAGGCGCCGTCACCCGACGCCCCGGGGCGCCGTCCGTCCTTCGAGAATGGCATCCCGAGCGCTTCGAGTAGGGCGAACGACTCCTCGTCGCTGGCGGCCGTGGTCGTAATTGTGATGTCGAGGCCGCGGACCTGATCGATCTCGTCGTAGTCGACCTCGGGGAAGATGATCTGCTCGCGTACGCCGAGCGAGTAGTTGCCGCGTCCGTCGAAGGCGCGTGGGTTGAGGCCGCGGAAGTCGCGGATCCGAGGGATCGCGATCGACATCAGCCGATCGAGGAACTCATACGAGCGATCGCCGCGCAGCGTCACCGCGACGCCGACCGGCATCCCCTCGCGAACCTTGAACTGCGCGATCGATTTCCTCGCGCGACGGACGTTTGGGCGCTGGCCGGTGATCGTCGCGAGCTGCTCGGTGGCCGCGTCGAGGACCTTCGAGTCCTGCTTCGCGTCGCCGCAGCCCATGTTGACCGTGACCTTCTCGACCTTCGGGGCCTGCATCACGCTCGAGTATCCGAAGCGCTCGATCAGCGCCGGGCGGATCTCGTCGATGTATTTGCTCTTCAGTCGTGCAGCAGCCATCTACCTAGTCCAGTCTCGCTCCGGTGCGCTTGCTGACGCGCAGCCGCTTGCCGTCCTCGTACTCGATCCCGATCCTGGTCGGCTTGCCGTCCTCCGGGTCGATAAGCATCACATTGGAGATGTGAATCGGTCCTTCGCGCTCGATCACGCCGCCCGTCTGCTGAGCCCTCGTGCTCTGCGTCGGGCGTTGGTGGCGCTTGATGATGTTCAGTCCCTCGACATACAGGCGGTCCTTCTTGGGCTCGACCCGCAGCACCTTGCCGCGCTTGCCGCGGTCCTTGCCGCCGATCACGATCACCTCGTCGTCGGTCTTGATCCGTGCGGGCATGGTCTACAAGACCTCCGGAGCAAGCGAGACGATCTTCATGAAGTTGCGGTCGCGCAGCTCACGCGCGACAGGTCCGAAGATGCGGGTACCGCGCGGGTTGTTCTGCGCGTCGATCAGGACCGCCGCGTTCTCGTCGAACGCGATGTAGGTGCCATCCTCGCGGCCGTAGGACTTGCGCGTCCGGACTACCACCGCGGTCACGACCTCGCCCTTCTTGACCGAGCCCTGCGGGCTGGCGGTCTTGACGGTCGCGACGATCGTGTCACCGACGCCGGCATAGCGCCGGCGCGAGCCGCCCCGAACGCGGATCACGAGGATCTCCCGCGCGCCGGTGTTGTCGGCGACGCGCAGCCTGGTCTCGTTCTGGATCACTTTGCGCGCTCCACAACCTGCACCAGCCGCCAGCGCTTGGTCCGCGACAGTGGCCGCGCCTCGCGGACGATCACGGTGTCGCCGATGTTGGCGTCGTTGAGCTCGTCGTGGGCGTGCAGCGTGCGCGAGGTGCGCACGATCTTCTTGTACCGGCGATGGCGCCGGGCGGTGTCGATCCGGACGGTGATCGTCTTGTCTGCCTTATCGGACACGACGACCCCCTGGCGGATCTTCTGCACGCCTGCAACGTGCTCGCGCGGCGGCGTCGGCTCGGTCGGCGTGTGCGCCGCCTTGGCTTTCGCCTTCGCGCGGCCGGCGCGGCGGAGCTCGGCCTTCTGGCCGCGGTGCAGGACGCGCTCCGCCTGGCGCTCCTCGGCGGTGCGCGGCGGGCGCGCCTTGACCTTGGCCGCCCTGGCGGTACGGCTGCGGCGCCGGCGCTCCTTGGGTTCGAGCACGTCCTGGGGCTCGCGCGCGGTCGCGGCGCGCGGTTGGCCGGAAGTCGACGCCCGGTCGCCGCTCGGCGCGGCGTCAGCCTCGGGTGCCTGAGCTGCGGCCTCGGGCGTCTCTTCAGTTGTGTCGTTGGTCTCTTCAGCCATCTTGTTCAGCCTGTCCGATCTCGGCGTCGATCTCGCGCTCGCGCTCGATGGTGAGCGCGCGCGCCACTTCACGCTTTGCCCGCGCGAGGCCGGCGGTGTTGTCGAGCTCGCCGGTCGCATGCTGGAAGCGCAGCCCGAACAGCTCGCGCCGAGCGGTGCCGAGGTGCTCAGCCAGCTCGATATCGGTGAGGTCTCGCAGCTCGGAGGCGCGCATCGTCAGCCGTCCTCCCGCATCACGAACTTCGTGCGCACCGGAAGCTTGTGCCCCGCGAGGCGCATCGCCTCACGCGCCAGGTCTTCGGAGACTCCGGCGAGCTCGAACATCACGCGCCCTGGCTTGACGACGGCGACCCACCCCTCGGGCGAGCCCTTCCCAGACCCCATCCGGGTCTCGGCCGGCTTCTTGGTGAACGGCTTGTCCGGATACACATTGATCCAGACCTTGCCGCCACGCTTGATCTTGCGCGTCATCGCGATACGGGCGGCCTCGATCTGGCGGTTGGTCAACCATCCGGCGTCGAGCGTCTTGAGTCCGTACTCGCCGAACTGGACCTTGGTTTGACCGCGCGACAGCCCGGCCCGGCGGCCGCGATGCTGCTTACGGTGCTTAACCCGCTTCGGGGACAGCATCAGGAACCACCGCCTGAAGATCCGCCCTGACCGCCGCTGCCGCCGCGTCCAGTCCGCGGACCCCGGCCACCGCCCGAGCCGCCACGACCACCGCCGCCGCCACCGCTACCGCCGCGGCCACCAGGACCACCGGGGCCGCCACCGCGACCACCCGATCCACCCGGACCGCCACCACGGCCACCCGATCCACCGGGGCCACCGGGGCCACCGCCACGCCCTCCGGAACCGCCGGGGCCGCCACCGCGACCACCCGATCCACCCAGGCCGCCACCACGACCACCAGGACCGCCGCCGCGACCACCCGATCCGCCCGGACCGCCACCACGACCACCAGGACCGCCGCCGCGACCACCGCCGCGACCATCACGCCCGGACCGCCCGTCGCGGCCACCGCGCTCGGGAGCCTGCGGCGAGGGCTCGTCCATGATCGTCAGGTCGGCACCGGTGTACCCCTCGGGCATGATCTCGCCCTTGTTGATCCAGCACTTGACGCCGATGCGGCCGAAGGTCGTGCGCGCCTCGTGGAAGCCGTAGTCGATGTCAGCGCGAAGCGTGTGCAGCGGGACTCGGCCGTCTGAGTAGCCCTCCGTCCGCGCCATCTCGGCACCGCCGAGGCGCCCGGAGACCTGGACTTTGACGCCCTTGGCGCCGGAGCGCATCGCGCTTGT
Source organism: Solirubrobacteraceae bacterium (assembly GCA_035603155.1). Classification (GTDB taxonomy): domain Bacteria; phylum Actinomycetota; class Thermoleophilia; order Solirubrobacterales; family Solirubrobacteraceae; genus Palsa-465. The sequence goes on along the minus strand of DATNKY010000092.1, from coordinate 5,012 downwards.
CAGCGCGCGCTTCATCGCCCGGCGGAACGCGACCCGGTTCTGGAGCTGCTCGGCGATCGACTGCGCCACCAGGCGAGCGTCTAGCTCGGGGCGCTTGATCTCAAGGATGTTGACCTTGACCTGCTTGTTGGTGATGCGATGCAGGTCGCGGCGTAGCTGGTCGACCTCGGAGCCGGACTTGCCGATCACGATCCCCGGCCGCGCGGTGTGGATGTTGACCTCGACCTCGGTCGGGTTCTTGCGGATCGTGATGTCGGACAGACCGGCGTGCGAGAGCCGGCCGACGATGTGCTCGCGGATCTGGATGTCCTCGTGCAGGTAGTCGGCGAAGTTGCGCTCGTTGAACCAGTTCGACTTCCAATCGTGGATGTAGCCCACGCGGATCGACTCGGGATGAACTTTTTGACCCATGTTTCTTCTGTCAGTCCTTCGGCGTGAGCAGGATCGTCAGATGGCTTGTCCGTTTGCGGATCCTGGTCGCGCGACCCATCGCGCGCGGCCTGAACCGTTTGATCGTCGGACCCTCATCGGCATGCACTGCCTTGATGTACAGGTCCTCGCCGACGAGCTCGTGATTGTGCTCGGCGTTCGCTACCGCCGACTCGAGCAGCTTGCTCCAGTCGCGCGCGATCGCCCGCGGCGTAAGAGCGAGGATAGCTCGCGCCTCCTCGACCGATTTGCCGCGGATGTGGTCACACACCAATCGCGCCTTGCGCGCCGACGACCGGACGTACTTGGCCTGCGCCCGGACGACCGGGGGCGGAAGATCGGGGTCGCGGCGGGTCCGGCGCCTGCGCGGAGCGGTCTGGGCCGGCTTCTCGGCAGCGGGCTCGGCGGCCCTGCGACGGCGCGGCCCGCGGCGCCGCCTCGGCGCAGCCGGAGCCTCGGACTCGTCCTCTGGCTCCTCCTCATCCTCATCGTCTTCGTCCTCGTCCTCGAGCTCCTCGTCGCCCTCCTCGTCGAACTCCTCGTCCTTGAAGGGCCCGTCCTCGCCCTCGACTTCGTCGTCCTCAGCATCGGCCGCGGGCTCCTCGTCCTCAGCATCGGCTTCGGGCTCGGGCTCGGGCGCTTCATGAGCGCTGGGCGCGTCGGTGTCGGCGGCCTCACCGGCGGTGTCGACGTCGGAAGCAGCCTCCGTCAAGGACGCATCCGCGGCCGAAACCGGTCGCGACTCTTCGGACTCCGCAGACGACGAAGGCTCGCCCGAGCGCTCGGTTTCGGCGCCGGGTGTGTCCTCGGGCGGAGCGTCAGGGTTCTCAGATTCGGAATTCATCGCCTTCTACCAGTGCCCGCGTGACCCCGGTACATACGTGTCGGCGCGAACTCCCCAAGTTTGTGGCCCACCATTGACTCCGAGATGAACACCGGCACGTGCTTGCGTCCGTCATGCACCGCGATCGTGTGACCCACCATCTCGGGGAAGATCGTCGACGTGCGTGACCACGTCCTGAGCATCCGCTTCTCGCCCGAGGAGTTCATCGCCTCGATCCGGGTGATCAGCCGCTCCTGGACGAACGGTCCCTTCTTGCTCGAACGGCTCATCGCTTCTTACCCCTTCTCCGACCACGCACGATGTACTGGTCGGATTTCTTGCCCTTCTTGCGAGTGCGGTAGCCCAGGGTCGGTACGCCCCAGGGCGTTACAGGGTGGCGGCCCGGGGTCGTTGAACCCTCGCCACCGCCGTGCGGATGGTCTACCGGGTTCATCGCGGTGCCGCGAGTCTGTGGCCGCACGCCCATGTGGCGCTTGCGGCCGGCCTTGCCGATCTTGACGTTCTGGTGGTCGGAGTTCCCGATCGTGCCGACCGTCGCCCGACACTCGGCGCGCACCATCCGCATCTCGCCGGACGGCAGGCGCAGCGTCGCGTAATCCCCGTCCTTGGCGAGCAGCTGAACTCCGGTGCCGGCCGAGCGTGCCATCTGGCCGCCGCGGCCGGGCGTCAGCTCGACGTTGTGCACGACCGTGCCCGGAGGCATGTTGGCCAGCGGCAGGCTGTTGCCGACGCGAATGTCGGCGTTGTCGCCCGACTGGACCGTGGCTCCGACGCGCAACCGCTGCGGCGCCAGGATGTAGCTCTTCTCGCCGTCGGCGTAGTGCAGCAGCGCGATGTATGCCGAGCGGTTGGGGTCGTACTCGATCTGCGCGACCTTCGCCGGGATCCCGTCCTTGCGGCGCTTGAAGTCGACCTTGCGATACAGGCGCTTGGCGCCGCCACCACGGTGACGGGCGGTCTTGCGGCCGTGCGCGTTGCGTCCACCGGACTTCTTGAGCCCCTCGGTGAGCGACTTCTCGGGCCGCGACCGAGTGACCTCGGCGAAATCTGCGTAGGAAACGAACCGGCGTCCCGGAGACGTTGGCTTGGGCTTGCGGATGGGCATTACTCGCCCCCCTCAAACGTCTGGAAGATCGGGATCGTGTCGCCGGGCCTCACCTGGACGATGGCCTTCTTCCAGCGCCGGGTGCGGCCGGCGGTTTGGCCACGGCGCTTGGGCTTGCTCTTGACGAACGCGGTCCGGACAGCGACGACCTTGACGTCGAACAGCTGCTCGATCGCCTGCCGGATCTGGGTCTTGTGAGCGCGATCGGCGACGCGGAACGTGTACTTGCCCGCTTCGGCGAGCACGAACGACTTCTCCGACACGACCGGGCGGATCACGACCTGGCTGGGATCCATCAGTCCTGCACCTCCTCGCCGGCGCCGCTCGCGCGAGCCGTGAGCTCGGGCAGCGCGGCCTCGGAGATCAGCAGCGAAGCGGCGCCGATCACGTCGGCGACACCCGCGTCTGTCACCGGCATCACCGACACCCTCACCAGATTGCGAAACGACTTGCCGGCGGCCTCCTCGCGCTCGGCGAGCAGCACCAGCGTCGGTCTTGCGGGGGCGGGCAGGTCCCAATTCAAAAGCAGCTCGGCGGCCTGCTTGGTCGCCGGCTGCTCGAACGTCGACGCGTCGAACACGGCCAGCGACTCGCGCTCGGCGTGGACCGAGAGCGCGCTGCGCAACGCTGCGCGGCGGGCCTTGCGGTTGACCTTGACCGTGTAGTGACGGGGGCTCGGGCCAAATACGGTGCCGCCGCCGGCCCACAGGGGCGAGCGCGTCGACCCGGCGCGGGCGCGGCCGGTGCCCTTCTGACGCCAGGGCTTGGCGCCGCCGCCGGAGACCTGACCGCGGGTCTTGGTCGAAGCGGTTCCCTGGCGACGGGCGCTGAGCTCGGCGCGGACGGCCTCGTGCACGAGCGGCATGTTGAACCGGGCCTCGAACGCGACGCCGTCCAGCGTTTGCGAGCCGCCGCCGAGCTTGGGAGCGGTTCTAGCCATCGGTCCGTACCTCGACAGTCCCGCCCTTCGGGCCGGGGACCGCGCCGCGCACGAGCAGCAGGTTCTGCGCCGGCATGATCTCGACCACGGTCAGACCGCGTTGGGTGATCCGTCCGCCGCCCATCCGGCCTGGGCCACGAATTCCCTTGAACACGCGCGACGGGGTCGCCGAGGCACCGATCGAGCCCGGCGCTCGAACGTTGTGCGAGCCGTGACTCTTGGGGCCGCTCTTGAAGTTGTGGCGACGGATCGTCCCCTGAAAGCCCTTGCCCTTGGACGTCCCGGAGATCTTGACGCGCTGGCCCACCTCGAACGCGTCCGCCGTCACCGTCTCGCCGACCAGGAGCTCACCGGCCTCGTCGCGGAACTCGACCACGTGGCGGTGCGCCGACGTGTCGGCCTTCTTGAGGTGGCCGAGCTCGGCCTTGGTGATCGCCTTCTCCTTGCAGGCGCCGAAGGCGAGCTGGACGGCCTCGTAGCCGTCGCGATCGAGCGTCCGGATGGCGGTCACCGGGCACGGCCCGGCTTCGAGCACGGTGACGCGCTCGACGCGACCGTCGTCGAGGAAGCGCTGGGTCATACCGAGCTTCTTGGCGAGGATCGCGGCCATCGTTCTCTAGGACGCGAGACGGATCTCGATGTCCACCCCGGCCGGCAGATGGTCGAGGCGCTGGAGCGAATCGACCGTCTTCGGCGTTGGCTGGTGGATGTCGATCAGTCGCTTGTGGGTGCGGATCTCGAAGTGCTCGCGTGAGTCCTTGTCCTTGAAGGGCGAGCGGATCACGCAGTACACGTTCTTCTCCGTGGGCAGGGGCACGGGACCGGAGACGGTCGCGCCAGTGCGCGTGGCCGTCTCGACGATCTCCTTCGCGGCTGTCTCAATCGCCGTGTGGTCGTAGGACTTCAGGCGAATTCGGATTTTGTTTTGAGCGATTGTTGCCATGGGTTAGCAGTCAAACGGGGCGGTCCAGGTACAGGCCCGACCGCCCCGCCCACATGTCGTATCTGTTTGAACAAAAACAGGCGGCGGGCCCGAGGGCCACGCCGCCCAATTACTACTGAATGACTTCGGTTACAACCCCCGAGCCGACCGTGCGGCCACCCTCGCGGATCGCGAACCGCAGACCCTGATCCATGGCGATCGGCTGGATCAGCTCGATCTCCATCTGGACGTTGTCACCGGGCATAACCATCTCCGTGCCCTCGGGCAGGTTGGCCACTCCGGTGACGTCGGTCGTACGGAAGTAGAACTGCGGCCGATACCCGGTGAAGAACGGCGTGTGACGGCCGCCCTCCTCCTTCTTGAGGACGTAGACCTCGGCCTTGAACTTTGTGTGCGGCGTGATCGAGCCGGGCTTGCACAGCACCTGACCGCGCTCGATGTCCTCACGCTTGGTGCCTCGCAGCAGGCAGCCGACGTTGTCGCCGGCCTGGCCCTGGTCGAGGATCTTCTTGAACATCTCGACGCCGGTGACGACCGTGTTCTCGGTGTCCTTGATACCGACGATCTCGACCGTCTCACCGGTCTTGATGATTCCCTGCTCGATCCGGCCGGTCGCGACGGTGCCGCGGCCGGTGATCGAGAAAACGTCCTCGACCGGCATCAGGAAAGGCTTGTCCAGGTCGCGGACTGGCTCCGGAATGTAGGAGTCCAGCGCCTCGGCCAACTCGACGATCTTGGCCTCGTACTCCTC
>DATNKY010000503.1:0-12462 GCA_035603155.1 Solirubrobacteraceae bacterium | reverse complement strand
TGGCGGGGTCCCCGGAAGGGGCAGGTGACGGGGTCCAGTCGAACATCGTCGTCGAGGGCGACCCGCCGGTCGCGCGGATGCCGGTCGAGGCGGCGCCCGAGGTCCTGTACAACTGCGCGAGCGCCGGGCAGGCCGCCTGGGCCGCGCAGCAGCTGGGACCGCAGCCGGTGGCCCCGTTCACGCAGCCTTTGCTGGTCGGCGAGCAGCGCGAGGCGTTCGACGCGCTGCCGCGGGCGTACGTGACATGCCTCCAGGACCGCGCGATCCGCCCGCCTCTGCAGCGCCTGATGTACACCCGCGCCGGCTGCGACCCGGTGATCGAGCTCGACACGGACCACTCCCCGTGGCTTTCACGGACTGAAGATGTCGCGGCCGCGCTGGACCGGATCGCCGACGCGCTGACGTGACGTGACGTGACGCGAGTCGCGACTCGCGACTCGCGACTCGCGACTCGGAGTCAAAAAGTGACCGCCACGGGCGTTTTTTGACTCCAAGTCGCGACTCGGGGGCAAAAAGTGAGCGCCAGGCACGTTTTTTGACTCCAAGTCGTCCCGCGCGCGCGCTGGCAGCCAAGAACAGCTGCGCTGGATGGGTTGCCGCACCTGACCACCGCCGATAGCTTCCGACCGGCGCCCAAGCGGACTACGAGGATCGTCTATGGCCGAGATCGAACTGCTGGACCTCTACTGGACCAGCGCCGGACCCGTGGATGTCCACGTCGGCCGCGAATGGAGCACGTTTAGTTGGCGCGACCGCTGCGCGAACGCCGCCCGAGTGGGCTTTCGCGGACTTGGCCTGTGGCACGCCGACATAGAGCGTCAACTGGAGTCGAGCTCCCTGCGGGAAATGCGGTCGATCTTCGAAGACGCAGGCCTCGCGCATCTCCAGGTCGAGTTCCTGGCCGACTTCTTCGCCGAGCCCGGGACCCCCGAGCGAGCCGAGTCCGACCGGCGGCGAAGGCTGCTGTTCGACACCGCGGGGGAGTTCGGCGCCCACCACATCAAGGTCGGCAACATCCCCGGAACGCCGTGCCCGCTGGAGCGACTGATCCAGGAGTTCGCCGCACTCTGTGACCAAGCGGCAAACGAGACGGATGCGACCGTTGTGTACGAGTTCATGCCGTTCGATGTGAACGTCAATACGCTTGAGGACGCCCTGGAGCTCGTCACCGGAGCCGCCCGACCCAACGGCGGGCTCGCGATCGACACCTGGCACATGGCCAAGCTCGGGATCGCCCCCGACGAACTGAACCGCATTCCCGCGGAATATTTATCTTGGGTCGAGCTCTCCGACGGCCAGTTGCAGAACATGGAGGACCGCATCGACGAGACCGTCAACCACCGCCGGCTGCCGGGCGAGGGCGAGTTCGATATCCCCGGCTACGTCCAGGCATGCCGCGCGGCCGGTTACGAGCAGCCGTGGGGGATCGAGGTGCTGTCGGCGGCGCTGCGCGAACTCCCGATCGAGCAGCAGTTCGACCGCGCCTACGAGACGACCCGGGCTCAGTTCGCATGACTCAAGAGAGGAGCAGTTTGAGATGACCGATCAACCGGCCCCGCTCGACGGCGAGCGACTGATCTGGATCTTTACCCAGATGGTGCGGATCCGCGAGTTCGAGGAGCGGGTCAAGCGCACGTTCGAGGACCACCCCGGCGTCATCCGCGGCCACACGCACCTCGCTGACGGCGCCGAGGCGTCGATCGTCGGCTCGCTCGCCGCGATGCGCGAAGGCGACCAGCTGATGTCGACGTACCGATGCCACGGCTATCCGATCACCCTCGGGACCGATACGAAGGCGATCATGGCCGAGATCTACGGCCGCACCGATGGCCTCTGTGGCGGCTACGGCGGCTCGATGCACCTGGCCGATCCGGAGCGCGGTTTCATGGGCACGAGCGGGATCGTCGGACAGGGAATCCCCCAGGCCACCGGGGTCGCCTACGCCGCCCAGATCCGGAAGCAGAGCCAGGTGGTCCTGTGCTTCTTCGGTGACGGCGCGTCCAAGCAGGGCGCATTCCACGAGTCGCTCAACCTCGCCTCGCTGTGGAAGCTGCCGATCGTCTACATCATGGAGAACAACAGCTACAACGTCGCCACGCGATCCGAGCAGGAGGACGCCAACGCCGCCGCCGGCGAGCCGTTGTCGGTCAAGGCGGTGGCCCACAGCATGCCGGGCGTGACGATCGACGGCGGCGACCCGATCGCCGTCTACGAGACGGTCAGCGCGGCGGCTGATCGCGCGCGCGGCGGCGAAGGGCCGACGCTGGTCGAGTCCAAGGTCTACCGCCTGTCGGCCCACGGCAACCTGATCGCGCCGCCCGGGGTGCCGCTCCATTACCCCGAGCACGAGGCGATCACCGTGTTCGGTAACCGCGAGGAGTACGAGGCGGCGCTGCGCGGCGACCCCGTGCCCCGATTCCGCGCCCGCCTGGTAGAGCAGGGCACGCTCACAACCGAGCGCGCCGACGAGATCGTCCAGGACGCCCGCGATGAAATGCAGGCGGCGGTGCAGTTCGGACTCGACAGCCCGTTTCCGGAGCCGTCCGCGGCCCTGAACCACGTGTACGCGTGACGACCGAGGAGAACAACGGCATGGCACGAGAGATTCCCTACATCGCTGCCGTCAACGAGGCGATCGCACTCGAGATGGCGCGCGACGACACCGTCGTCTTCTATGGCCAGGACGTCGCTCCGTCCGACGAGGACCCGCTGGTCAAGTCATTCGGCCGCGACCGGGTCCGCGTCTCACCGATCTCCGAGACCGCCGAGATCGGGATGGCGGTCGGGCTGGCCCTCGCCGGTTACCGCCCGGTGGTGGAGCTGCTGATGGCCGAGTTCATGCTCGTGGCGATGAACCAGGTGGTCAACGAGGCGCCGCGCCTGCGATACATGAGCGGCGGCCGGGTCAAGGTCCCACTGGTCCTCAAGGCCGGTTACGGGTTCACCGCCGGCTGGGCCGGCCAGCACACGGGCTCGATCTACACGATGTTCGCCGGCATCCCGGGTCTCAAGGTCGTGCTGCCGTCGACCCCCGCAGACGCCAAGGGCCTGATGGCCTCCGCCGTCCGCGACGACAACCCCGTCGTGTACCTCATGCATTACCTGCTCGTGCTCGAGCACGGTGACGTGCCCGAGGGCGAATACCTCGTGCCGATCGGCGAGGCGGCCGTCCGCCGCCCCGGCTCGGACGTGACGATCGTGGCCACCGGCTGGACGGTCGGCAAGGCGCTCGAAGCTGCCGAGATGCTCGCCGCGGAGGGGATCGAGGCCGAGGTGATCGACCCGCGGTCGCTGCAGCCGCTCGACATGCCGGCAATCCTCGAGTCGGTGGAGAAGACCGGGCATCTGGTGCTCGCTGACCAGGCGACCCGCCACGCGTCGGCCGCCTCGATCATCGCCGCCGAGGTCGCCGAGCACGGGTTCACGTCTCTGAAGGCGCCGATCAAGCTGGTCACGGCGCACGACGCGACGATCCCGTACAGCGAGCCGATGGAGGCGTTCGTGCTCCCCGACGAGGTCAAGATCGCGGAGGCGGCGCGCCAGGCGCTCGGGGCCGCGCCGGTCACCGCCTGAGCCGCCCGGTGTCCACGGCGCAGCCCGCGGACGTGCTCGGTCGCGATGAGGCGCTCGCGCTGTTGGCGACGATGTGGCGCATCCGCTGCTTCGAGGAGCGCGTAGCCAAGCTGCACCGCAGCCTTCAGGTCCACGGGCTGATCCACCTCAGCATCGGCGCCGAAGGCGTCGCGGCGGCGGTCTGCGGAGCGCTGCGCGTCGATGACCACGTCTACAGCGGCCACCGCGCCCACGGCCACGCGCTCGCCAAGGGCGCGCCGATGGACCGCGTGATGGCCGAGCTGATGGGCCGCTCGGACGGGCTCTGCCAGGGCCTCGGCGGCTCGATGCACCTGGTTGACGAGGCGCACGGCCTGATGGGTGCCACCGGCGTCGTCGGTGGCAATCTGCCGCTCGCCGCCGGCGACGCGATGGCGGCCAAACTCGGCGGTTCAGACCGGGTGACGGTCGCCTTCTTCGGTGACGGCGCCGTCCAGGCCGGCCACTTCAACGAGACCGTCAACCTCGCGTCGCTGTGGGAGCTGCCGCTGGTCTTCGTGTGCGAGAACAACGGCTTCGCCGAGTTCACGCCGCGCTCAGCACACACCAAGGTGGAGTCGGTGTGTGACGTCGTGGCGCCGTACGACTTCGAGCGCCGGACCGTCGACGGCGCCGACGTGCCGGCGCTCCACGAAGCGATCGACGCCTACGTCGCCGCGGCGAGAGCGGGGCGCGGCCCGCTGCTGCTGGAGTGCCTGACCCACCGCCGCCGCGGCCATTACGAGGGCGACGCCGAGGGTTACCGCGACGCGCTCGCCGAGGCCGAGTGGGCGAAGGTCGATCCGATCGCGCGGCTGCAGTCGCTGGCGTATGAGTGCGACTGGCTCGAAGGCGACGGCGCGGCCCAAGCGGCATTCGAAGACGACGCCCGCGCCGAGGTCGAGCAGGCGGTCGCGTTCGCGCGCGCCAGCCCGCCGCTGGCCCCGCCGCAAGCCGCCGCATTGGTCTATTCAAGATGAGTGACGGAGAGACGACCTTCGTCAAGGAGGTGAACGCCGCCCTGGCGCGGGCGATGCGCGACGACGAGCGCGTCATCGTGATCGGCGAGGACGTCGCCGAGGGCGGGCCCTACCAGGCGACGATCGGCCTGGCGCAGGAGTTCGGCACCGAGCGCGTGCGCAACACGCCGATCAGCGAGGCGGCCGTGTGCGGTGTCGCCATCGGCGCCGCGCAGGCCGGCATGCGGCCGGTGGTCGAGATCATGTTCATCGACTTCATCACGCTCGCGCTCGACCAGCTCGTCAACCAGGCCGCGAAGGCCCACTTCATGTCGGGCGGCCAGCTGTCGGTGCCGATGGTGTTGCGTACGCAGGGCGGCGCCGGCGGGCGCGCCGGCGCCCAGCACTCGCAGAGCCTCGAGGCGTGGGTCGCTCACGTGCCGGGGCTCAAGGTCGTGATGCCCTCGAGCGCAGCCGACGTGGCCGGCCTGCTAGCGAGCGCGATCGCCGACCCGGACCCGGTCGTGTTCGTCGAGAACAAGTCGCTCTACTTCCGGCGCGAGCCGGCGCCACGCTCGCGCGAGCCCTCGCAGCTCGGCCGCGCGCACGTGCTCCGGTCAGGAGACGACGTCACGATCGTCGCGCTATCACGGCTGGTCGGCGAGGCGGCGGCCGCGGCCGACCGCCTGGCGTCAGAGGGCATCGCGGCCGAGGTGATCGACCCGCGCACGCTCGTGCCGCTCGACCTCGAGACGATCGTCGCGTCGGTCCGGCGGACGGGCCGAGCCGTCGTCGCTCACGAGGCGGTGCGCACCGGCGGCATCGGAGGCGAGCTCGCAGCCGAGCTGCAGGCGCACGCGTTTGACTACCTCGAGGCGCCGATCCAGCGCGTCGGGGCGCCGTTCACGCCGGTGCCGCTCAGCCCGTCGCTCGAGGACGACTACCGCCCGGGCGCTGACGACGTGTACGCCGCCGCGCATCGGGCGCTCGCCTGGGACGGCCACGACGATGCGTGAGGGCGCCGCCCGGATGCGTGAGGGCGCCGCCCGGGTCCCGCGCTCAGACGGGCTCGGACTCGCGCTTGGACTCATGCTCGGGCTCGCGCCCGGCTTCTCCCTCGCGCGCAGGCCCGGACTCGGTCGCCTCCTTCGCCGGCAGCGCGATCAGGGTGCCGCCCGGCATCCGCTCGAGCATCTCGCGGTGTTCGAGGAAGATTTCCAGGTTGGTGAGCGCGAGCCGCGCGTGCTCACGGGCGAGGCTCTCGGCGCGGCCGCTCTGCCGTCGCTCGATCGCCTCGACCAGCCCGCTGTGGTGGCGGTGGGCGATGATCAGGATCTCTCGCGAGGCCGCGAGCTCCGCCTCGGCCAGGATGAACGCGCTCGGCCCCGCAAACGGGAGCGAGACGATGCCGTCGAGCGCCCGTTCGAGCACCGGGCTGCGGGCGAGCTTGAGCAGCCGTGCGTGGAAGGTCTCGTTAAGGCGCATGTAGCGTTCGAACGAGTCGTAGTCCGCCCGGTGGACGAGCGTATGGATCGTCTCGTTGATCTCCTTCAGCGTCCGCAGCTCGCGTGCGGAGGCGCCGCGCTCGGCCGCGAACCGAGCGGCGGTGCCCTCGAGCACCCCGCGCAGCTCGATTGCGTCGCGCACGTCGCCCTGCGTGAACTCGCGCACGACGTAGCCGCCGCCGGGCAGCCCGCGCAGCAGACCCTCGTGCTCGAGCTCGGCGAGCGCGAGCCGCAACGGCGTACGCGAGACGCCCAGACGCTGTACGAGCCCGAGCTCGGCCATCCGCTCGCCGGTCGCGAACGCCCCGCTGAAGATCAGCTCACGCAGCTGCAGGAGCGCGCTTGTGATCTTGGTGCGATTCGCTGGCCTGGACAACTGATCACCGCACTCGATTGGCGCCGCGCCGGCTCTGACTGCGGTTCGCCTGTCGAGCGGCGAGCAGTGTACTGCCGCGGGATCCTGCATGCAAAAGACCTCCAATAGGGTGGTGCAATCGATTGATGAAGGACGTGTTAGACCGTAGTTGCATGCAGCCGCGCTCAGAACTAGTATGCGCCGACCTCGGGTGACCCCGGGGGGCCGGGTTCACACATTGGAGGAGAGGAGAGAGTTGGTGAGCATCATCAACGTCACGTCGCGAATGCGGGTAGGGATCGCCCTGCTCGCGGTCCTTTCGCTGGTCGTTCTCGCAGGATGCGGGAGCAGCAGTAGCAGCAGTTCCAGCAGTGCCGCGGCCCCGGCCGCATCGGGGACCTCGTCGAGCGGCGCAACCAGCACCGCGGCCGCTTCGGCCTCGACCGACACGTCTTCGTGTGGTCCGAAGCCGGGCGTCAAGGCGACCGGAAGCCCGATCAACATCGGCACGATCGACACCCACCAGCCGGGTACCGACTTCACCGACGGGCCGAACTACATCACGGCCTACTTCAACTGCGTCAACGACAACGGCGGCGTCAACGGCCACCCGATAAAGCTGTTCGTCCAGCTTGATCAGACCCAGCCGGCCCAGATCACCGCGGCCGCTCACAAGCTGATCCAGTCCGACCATGTGGTCGCGATCGACGGCGTGTTTGACCTGCTCGAATGCACGCTCGACGCCGCCTACTGGAAGCAGCTCGGCATCTACGAAATGGACGCCGGAATCTCGCCCGAGTGCTGGTCGACCCCGAACAGCGCCGCGGTCAACATGGGCCCGCGCTACAGCTCGGATGGTGCCGTCCAGTACGCGATCAACACGGTCAAGGCCAAGAAGATCGTGTTCGTGCAGTCAAACGTCCCGGGCACCGGCTACATCGCCGCCGGTCCGGCGGCGCTGGCGAAGGCCTCCGGGGTGCCAATCACCGAGCTGACCGAGAACGTGCCGATCTCGGACGCCAACTCGGTCGCGCTCAAGCTCGTCGACGAGGCGGGCGCCGACGGGTCCGTGGTCCTCAACTTCACCCCGCCCGAGGCGCTGGTGATCCTGCAGGCCGCTCAGAAGCTTGGCCTCGAGGACCGCGTCAAGTCATGGGGCTGCTCGACGCCGTGCGACACCGACTTCCTGGCCAAGTCGCTGGGACCGAAGTGGAACAAGAAGCTGTTCGTCAACGCCGAGGCGGTCGACGCCGATGACCACAGCGGGCCCGAGATCCAGCTCTACAAGGCGATCCTCGCCAAGTACGGTCAGAACGTAGCCGGCGGCATCGGCTCGTTCAGCCAGTTCGGCTTCCTCCTGGCCAAGTTCCTGGTCCAGGCGCTCGACAAGGTCAAGCCGCCGTACACGATCGCGAGCGTCAACAAGGCGATCGTCGGCATCAAGGACGTCAAGTCCGAGATGCTCTGCCAGCCATGGGTCTATGGCCACCTGGCGCTCCACATCCCGAATAACGCCGACTACACGGTCACGCCCAATAACGGGAAGATGGTCACGGCCCAGGGGTGCACGGCGATCTCGGCTGCCGACCCGCAGATCGCTCAGTACAGAAAGGTCGCGACGGCCGGCGGGGTCAATTACCCGTCGAGCCAGTAGGAGGTAGACCCAGTCGAAATCAGCGACCAGGGCGTCTAAGGTAATCCGACCATGCTTCTCGTGGGCTCACTGTTCCCGAGTTGGCAGGACTTTCAGCCGTTCCTCATCACCGGGCTCGCGCTCGGTGCCGTGTACGCCCTCTCGGGCGTTGGGATGGTGGTCCTGTACCGAGCGACGGGAGTGCTGTACCTCGCGTTCGGAGCGGTCGGTGCCTTCGGCGCCCTGATCGCATGGCAGCTGACGCAGTCGCACTGGAACATCTGGCTGGCGTATCTCGTCGCGGTGGTGCTGTCCGCCCTGATAACCCTGGCCTACGGGATGGTGTTCGGCTCGGCTCTGGCCGCGCGTGAGCCGCTCGTCAAGGCGACGGCTACGCTCGGCCTGACGCTGATTCTGCTCGGCGCGATGGACCTGCTGTGGACGTCGAGCGGCGGCGCGTCGCGCGCGATCTTGCTGCCGACTGACAACCACGGGTTCGTGATCGGCGAGATCACAGTCACGACGACCCAGGTCATTTCGATCGCGGCCGGGGTCGTGATCACCGTCGGGACCGGGGCCTTCCTCCGGTTCACCAAGCTCGGCACGACGATGCGGGCGATGGCCAACGACAGGGAGATCACGGCGACGCTCGGGGTGCCCGTCCGGCGCGTCGAGGCGTGCGCGTGGCTCGGCTGCGGCGTGCTCGCAGGTCTCGCCGGGGTGGTGCTCGCCGACCTCGTGGCGCTCGACGCGACGACGCTTACGTTCCTGGTGATCTCCTCGCTCGCGGCGGCGCTGATCGCGCAGCTGCGGTCGATCGTGATCACGTTCATCGCGGCTCTCGTGATCGGCGTCGTCGACGCGGCGATCGAGGCGAGCCCGAATCAGGGCTTCTCCAACTACCACGACTTGGCGCCGTTCGTGCTCGCCGCGATCGCGCTTCTGGTCGCCAACCGAAAGCGCGTGATCTCGATCTCTCGGACGGGTATCTAGACCGATGGCCGCGACGGGCGTCGGGAGCGCCGAACGGTCCTCGCTGTCGCCGGGCCGTCTGCAGCCGCGGTCGCTGGTCAGGCCGGCGGTTATCCTCGCGCTGCTGCTGCTGGTGCTGTTTCTGATCCCGGCGATCGTCAGCATCTACTACGTCGACGCCGGCACGCAGGTTGCGATCTACGCGATCGTCGCGCTCGGCCTCAACGTGCTCGTCGGCCGCGTCGGGCTGGTGTCACTCGGTCAGGCCGCCGTGCTGGCGATGGGCGCCTGGGTCGCGGCGAGGCTGCTGTTCGCGACCTCGCTGCCGTTCGAGGTCGTGTTGCTGATCTCCGGGCTGATCACGATGGTGCTCGGGGGCCTGGTCGGCCTGCCGGCGCTACGGATGAGCGGCATGTACCTGGCGCTGATCACGTTGATGCTGGCCGGGGCGATCACGGTCGCGCTGGCGACGATCAACTTCCCCAACGGCGGCCACGGCTTCTCGGGCTACAACGGCAGCCTGCTGCACCTGCCGGCGATCCGCCGGCCCGCCATCGCCCAGAGCGACCCGGCGTTCTATCGCTATTCGGTGATCTTCGCGGCGCTCGCGTTCGTGCTGGTGTTAGCGCACGTCCGCTCGCGTCCCGGACGCGCGTGGGCGGCGATCCGGCAGAGCGAATCGGCCGCGCTGGCGGCTGGGATCAACACCACGGTGTACAAGATGTGGGCGTTCGCGCTCGCCTCGTTCATCACCGGCGTCGCCGGCGCGCTGCTCGCGGGCGCCAACCAGTTCCTGTACTCGATCAACTTCCAGACGCAGGACTCGATCACGATCCTCGCCGTCGTTTTGATGGGCGGCATCTTCAGCCTCTGGGGAGCGATCATCGCGGCGCTGCTGATGCAGCTGCTGCCGGCGCTGCTCAACAGCTGGGGGGTCTCATCCGACTGGCTGCTGATCCTGTTCGGGGTCGGGGTGCTCCAGGTGCTGACGACCGCGCCCGCGGGACTCATCGACCAGGTGCCGAAGGACATTCGCCGGCTCGGACGGGGCATTCGCAGACTCGCTGGTGGCGGCCGTGCGCAGCCGGCTGATGCCGCGGCGAGCTCCGATGACGCCCCCGCGTCGGCGAGCGCGGCGCTCGACGGCGAGCGGGCCGCGGCGGTGGCCGCCCCGGAATCCGAACGCGCCGGAGAGGGCTCGTGATCGAGGTCTCCGACCTCACCGTCCGCTTCGGCGGCGTGACGCCGCTCGATGCGATGAGCGTCAAGTTCGAGAAGGGGACTTGTGGCCTGATCGGGCCCAACGGCGCCGGCAAGACGACCTTTTTCAACGTCCTCAGCGGGTTTGTCAAGCCGGCCTCGGGGAGCGTGACCGCGTTCGGCGATGACCTGCTCAAGATGGCCCACTTCCGTCGCGCCCGGTGGGGCGTCCGGCGCACGTTTCAGACCGAGCAGGCGATCGAGGAGCTGTCGGTCTACGACAACGTGGCGCTCGCCCACGAGCACTCGAAGGCGCCGTCGAGCTCGCGGCGCGAGGACGTGCTCAACACGATCTCGTTCGTCGGGCTCGAGACCGATCCGCAGGCGCGGGTCGGGACGCTCGGAGCGCGCGACCGCAGGTTGGTCGAGGTCGCCCGCGCACTCGTGGGGCAGCCGCGCGTGGTGCTGCTCGACGAGCCGGCGGCCGGTCTACCCGAGGAGGAGACGGCGCACCTCGGGGACGTGATCAAACGGATCCCCGAACACAGTGACGCGGTCGTGATCCTCGTCGATCACGACATGAGCCTCGTCTCCTCGTGCTGCTCGGTCACTGCGGTGCTCGACTTCGGCAAGCTGATCGCGGCGGGGCAGACCGAGGACGTGCTGCGCGACGAGAACGTGGTCCGCGCCTACCTCGGAACTCAGGCCATCGATGAGTGACGCGCTGACCCTCACCGGACTCGTGGTGCCGCGCGGCAATCGCGACGTCGTCCGCGACGTCTCGCTCGACGTCCCGCCGGGCGAGGTGACCGCGCTGCTCGGCCCCAACGGCGCCGGCAAGTCCAGCATGGTGCTCGCAATCGGCGGCGTGCTGCCGCTCAAGGCCGGCTCGGTCAAGCTCGGAGATCTGGAGCTCGCGGGACGGCGCCCGGAGCGGATCCGTCGCGCCGGGCTCGCGATCGTGCCCGAGGGACGGCGGCTGCTCCCCGACCTGACGGTCGAGGACAACCTGACCGTCGCCACCTACTCGCTGTCGTCGTCGGAGGCCAAGGCCGGGCGCGCGCGGGCGCTGGAGCTGTTCCCCGAGCTCCAGAAGCGGCTCCGCGCGCAGGCGCGATCGCTGTCGGGCGGCGAGCAGCAGATGGTCGTGCTGGCGCAGGCGCTGGTCTCGGCGCCGCAGTTCGTGATCATCGACGAGCTCTCGCTCGGGCTGGCACCGGTCGTCGTCCAGCGGCTGATCCCGACGATCCGCGGCGTCGCCGACGCGGGGATCGGCGTGCTCCTGATCGAGCAGTTCGCGACGCTCGCGCTCGGGTTGGCCAACCGCGCGTACGTGATGGAAGGCGGCCGCATCCAATACTCGGGCTACGCGCAGGAGCTGCGCGACGACCCACAGCTGCTGCATTCGGCATACCTCCTGCGTGGACGCGACAACGGCGGGTCCACGGCCGCTGCCCCCCTGCCGGCCGGGGAATGAACGCAGACACCGGCGTCATCGAGCTCGAGCACGTGCTCGTGCTGAGCGCCGACATCGAGCGGTCACGCGACTTCTACGAACGGGCGCTCGGCATGCGGTCCGGCGACCGGCCGCCGTTTGCATTCCACGGCTTCTGGCTCTACGCGAGCGAGCGGCCATGCGTGCACATCGCCGACCGCACCTCCTACCGCGCGCACGTACAGACGCTCGGGCTCGACGTGCCGAGCGCCGCGAGCGGGCCTGGTCCGGTCGATCATGTCGCGTTCAGAGCCTCCGACTACGAGGCGCTCGAGCGCCGTCTGGCGGCGGTCGGGGTGCAGCCGGTCCGCAACCAGGTCCCCGGCGGCGGCCCGCGCCAGCTCTTCTTCGATGACCCCGACGGGACACGCATCGAGATCAACTTCACGGCTCCCACGACCAAGGCAGGTCCAGATGACTGAAGCACAGACAGCGAGCGCCGGCGCGACCGCCGGCCGTCGCACGACGCCGCCGTTCCGCGCCGACCACGTCGGCAGCCTGCTGCGCCCGCAGAAGCTGCTCGCCGCTCGAGGCCAGTTCGCCGGCGGCCAGATCTCGGCCGAGCAGCTACGCGCGATCGAGGATGACGCGATCCGGGACGTCGTCCAGATGCAGCACGACGTCGGCCTGCAGAGCGCGACCGACGGAGAGTTCCGGCGAGCCTCCTGGCACATGGATTTCATCTACCAGCTCGGTGGGATCGAGAAGGTCGAGGGCGACATCACGGTCCATTTCCGCAACGCCGATGGAGA
>DATNKY010000696.1:0-2398 GCA_035603155.1 Solirubrobacteraceae bacterium | reverse complement strand
CGTTTGCGCTTGCCGCTGCCTCGACGTTCGCACCGCTGGCGCTCGGCGTCGCGGCCCCCGGTGGTGCGGTGCTCCGCTCGGTGCTGCTCCGGGGTCTCCCCCGCCCGTCCGACACGCTCGCCCAGCTGCGCACCGAGGTCGAGGAGTCACCGGCGCGCTTCGATGGCCGGCTCCGTGTCACCGCGGTCGACCGCGGCTCGGGCCGCAGGGTCGTGTTCGGCAGCCCCGGCGCACCGGCGGCGACGGTGGCCGAGGCCGTCGAGGCGTCGTGCACGGTGCCATGGCTGTTCGCCCCGGTCCAGATCGGCGGCCGCGAGTACGTCGACGGCGGCGTCTGGAGCCCGACCAACCTCGACGCAGCGCCGGCCGGGCGCGACACCCACGTGCTGTGCCTGAACCCGACCGCCAGCATCGCGCCTCGCAGCGCGCTGCTGGCGGTGATTCGCAACGTCTCGCGCTCGGCGGTGTCGATCGAGAGCCTCGCCCTGCGCCGGCGCGGCGCGGCGGTCAAGACGATCGCTCCCAACGCCGAGTGCGCGGCGGCGATGGGCACCGACTTCATGGCCCGGGAGCCGCGGTCGCGGGTGCTCGATGCCGCCTACCGGCAGGGGCTGTTGGTCGCGGGCGGCGATCGGCGCTGGTAACCAACGCGCGCCGGCCGCCGGTCACACGACAGACAGCTACGGCGCCTGCACGACCTCGGCTTCCGGCGCCGCCGTGTCCTGCGCCTCGGCCAGCACGCCGTGACGGCGCACGGCGTTGGAGAGGGCGCGAATGTAGGCGTGTGCTCCGGCCTCGAGGATGTCGGTCGAGACGCCCTGACCCGAGCCGGTCACGCCGCCGACCTCGAGCACGACCGACGTCTCGCCGAGCGCGTCCTGGCCGCCCGTGACGGCGTCGACGCGGAACTCCCGCAACCGCGCATCGACCCGCGTCGCGGCGTTGATCGCGTGGAAGATCGCGTCGACCGGTCCGTCGCCGGTGAACGAGCCGACGAGCTCCTCGCCGTCGGGGCCGCGCACCCCGACGGTCGCATGCGGCGGCCGGCGGGTCGAGGCCTCGACGTCGAACCAGTCAAGTTGGTAGCCGGCGACCTCCTCGCGCAGCTCGTCGGTCACGAGCGCCTCGAGATCCATCGCGGTGACCTGCTTCTTCTTGTCGGCGATCTCCTTGAAGCGTTTGAAAGCGGTCACGAGCGTCTCTCCCGAGAGCTCGAATCCCAACTCGGACAGCGCCTGGGCGAGCGCGTGCCGGCCCGAGTGCTTGCCGAGCACGATCGAGTTCGCGTCCAGTCCGACCGTTGTCGCATCCATGATCTCGTAGGTCGTGCGCTCCTTGAGCACGCCGTCCTGGTGGATGCCCGACTCGTGGGCGAACGCGTTGCGGCCCACGATCGCCTTGTTGGGCTGAACCGGGTACCCGGTCAACCGTGACACGAGCCGCGAGGTCCGCGCGATCTCGCGCGTCACGGCGCCGGTGTACAGGCCGATCGCGTCCTGGCGCGTGTGCAGCAGCATCACGATCTCCTCGAGCGACGCGTTGCCGGCGCGCTCGCCGATGCCGTTGATCGCGCACTCCACCTGCCGCGCCCCCGCGCGCAGGCCGGCGTATGAATTGGCGACCGCCAACCCCAGGTCGTCGTGGCAGTGGACCGACAGAACGACGTCGCGCAGATCGGGGACCAGCTCGTAGAGCCGCCGAAGGTAGTCGGCGTACTCGTGCGGGATCGCGTATCCGACAGTGTCGGGGATATTGATCGTCGTGGCGCCCTCGTCGATCGCGATCTGGCAGACCTCGGCGGTGAACTCGAGGTCGGCGCGGGTCGCGTCCATCGGCGAGAACTCGACATCGTCGAGGTAGTGCTTGGCGTGCGTCACCGCCGCGCGCGCCTGGCCCTTGACGTCCTCGCGGGTCGTCTGGAGCTGGTGGCGGATGTGGATGTCCGAGGTCGAGATGAAGGTGTGGATCCGCGGGCGCGCCGCGTCCTTGACCGCGTTGTACGCCGCGTCGATGTCCGCGACGTGCGTGCGTGCCAGGCCGGCGATCACCGGCGGCGACGCGACGCCGAAGTCTGTCCGGGCGATCTCCTGGACGGCCTCGAAGTCACCCGGAGAGGTGATCGGGAAGCCGGCCTCAATCACGTCGACGCCCAGTCGCGCGAGCTGACCGGCGATCTCCAGCTTCTCCTGCGTGTTGAGCGAGATCCCCGGGGACTGCTCGCCGTCACGCAGCGTCGTGTCGAAGATCAGTACTCGGTTGGGGTCTTCAGGGTTGGTCATCTTGCCTCCGCTTGTCTCAGGTTCTTCTCCGTGCTGGTTTCGCGGCTACGTGCGGCCGCCCACGCGCTATTCCCCCCGAGGGGGGAGGAGAAGAAGTCGGAGATCGAGGCACAGAGCCA
>DATNKY010000502.1:0-2384 GCA_035603155.1 Solirubrobacteraceae bacterium | reverse complement strand
CACCGCCGGGGAGTCCCACGGCCCCGGCCTCACCTGCATCGTCCAGGGGATGCCGGCCGGCCTGGCGCTGGATCGCGACGCGCTCGACCGTGATCTGGCGCGCCGTCAGCTCGGCCACGGGCGCGGCGGCCGGATGAAGATCGAATCTGACCGCGCGACGGTCACCGCCGGGGTTCGCCACGGACGCACGCTCGGCGGGCCGATCTGCCTGGAGGTCGCCAACCGCGACTACGCCAACTGGGAAGAGCGGATGAACCCGTGGCCGGTCGACGCAGAGACCGCCGAGGTCCACCTGCCGCGTCCTGGCCATGCCGACCTGGTCGGCACGCAGAAGTACGGGCTGACCGACGTGCGCGACATCCTCGAGCGGGCGTCGGCCCGTGAGACCGCCGCGCGGGTCGCCGGTGGCGCGGTCTGCAAGGCGTTTCTGGCGGCCGTCGGCGTTCAGGTGTTCTCGCACGTGATCCAGATCACGGGCGTCCAAGCGCCGCGTCGTCATGATCTGACCGCCGCCGACTTCGAGCACGTCGACGAATCGCCGGTCCGCTGCCTGGACGCCGCGGCGGGCGCCGCGATGGTCGCCGAGATCAACCGCCTGCGCAAGGCCAACGAATCGCTCGGCGGGGTGTTCGAGGTGCGTGCGTTCGGCCTGGTTCCGGGGCTGGGCTCACACGTCTCGTGGCGCGAGCGGCTCGACGGCGTGCTCGCGCAGGCGATCAGCTCGATCCAGGCGATCAAGGGCGTCGCGATCGGCGACGGGATCGAGGTCGCTGGACTGCCGGGCTCGCTCGCCCACGACGAGATCTTCTACGACGAGCAGCGTGGCTACTACCGGAATACCAACCGCGCAGGCGGGGTCGAGGGCGGCATGACGACGGGCGAGCCGGTCGTCGTCCGGGGGTCGATGAAGCCGCTGCCGACGCTGACCAAGCCGCTGCGGTCGGTCGACATCGCCACCCATCAACCAGCCGATGCGTTGCGGGAGCGGACCGACTCGTGCACGGTTCCGGCGGCCGGCGTCGTCGGCGAGGCGATGGTCGCGTTGGTGCTCGCCGACGCATACCGGCGCAAGTTCGGCGGCGACCACATCGATGACGTGCGGGAGGCACTGCGCGCCTACGAGAAGCGGATCGGATGGCAGCGGACGTAGAGCGCATCGCGGCGCCGGGCCCCGACAGTCGCGTCGTCGTCGCGATCGGGTTCATGGGCGCCGGCAAGTCGACCGCGGCTCGGTCGGCGGCGGAGGCCCTGGGAACTACCGCGCTCGATGTCGACCAGGTGATCATCGAGCGGCTCGGCAAGCCGATCGGGCGCGTGTTCGCCGAAGATGGGGAGGCGGCGTTCCGGGCGACGGAGGAGCGCGTCACGCTCGAGTTGCTCGATCAACCCGGGACGCGCGTGCTGGCACTCGGCGGCGGCGCGATCGGCTCGGCAGCCGTTCGTCGCGCACTCGCGCGGCACCTCGTCGTGTGGGTCGACGTCGACGTCGACAACGCCTGGGCGAGGTGCCGGGGCAGCGGCCGGCCGCTGGCGGCCGATCAGGCGGCGTTCGAGCGCCTGTACGCCGAGCGCGAGCCGCTGTACGAGGCGCTCGGCGACATCGTCGTTCCGCACGAGCGCTCGCACCGGATGGGCGATGTGCTGAGCGCCGCCAAGGGACTGCCCGACCAAGCGGTGATGCTGTGGGCGACCACGTCGGCCAAGGACTATCCGGCCTACATCGGCCCCGGACTGCTGACCGAGCGCTCGTTCTGGCCGTCGACCGTCGCCGGACGGCGCTTTCTGGTCACCGATGGCGGCGTGGGGCGCCATTACGGCCAGGCAACGGCGCTCGCTCCGCTCGACGGGCGGGTCGTGATCATGCCCGGGGAGCAGTCAAAGACGATCGCCCACGCGGAGATCGTGTGGTCCGAGCTGGCGCGCGGCGGGATGACCCGCGCGGACGTGGTGGTGGCGCTCGGCGGTGGCGTGGTGGGGGACCTGGCCGGGTTCTGCGCCGCCACGTATCAACGCGGCGTGCGCTACGTCCAGGTGCCGACGACGCTCGTCGCTCAGGCCGACTCGGCCTACGGCGGCAAGACCGGAGTCGACCTCGAGCAGGCGAAGAACTACGTCGGCGCCTACCACCATCCGGAGGCCGTGATCGCCGACCCAGGGACGCTCGCGACACTGCCGCAGGCCGAGCTCGCGGCCGGTTACGCGGAGGTCGTCAAGACCGCCCTGATCGCCGGCGGGCGCCTGTGGGATGCCGTCCGCGGCGGAGCCGAGCCCGATGATCCGCGCGTGATCGCCGCCTGCGTGCGCTGCAAGCTGTCGGTCGTTGCACGCGACGAGCGCGATGCCGGTATCAGGCAGGTGCTGAATCTGGGTCATACCGTCGGGCA
>DATNKY010000516.1:0-2744 GCA_035603155.1 Solirubrobacteraceae bacterium | reverse complement strand
GCAGGACGATGTAGTTCGCGATCCGCTCGGCGCGCTTGGCCGGCGTGCGCACGTTGTGGAGCCGGTATAGGAACGCGTAGCGGCGGCCTCCGGTCAGGGTGGCGAAGAACTCCCGGGCGACCGGGTTGCGGTCAAGCGCCTCCTGGAAGTCGTCCGGGATCGTCGCCCGGCTCTGGGGCTCGTAGGCTGCCTCCCAGCGCCCGTCGGCCTGCGCCGCCTTGATCTGGGCGAGTCCCGCTTCGCGCATCCGGCCCTGCTCGATCAGGGCGGTGGCCTTGGTGCGGTTGACCTGAGACCACTTGCTCCGCGCGCTGCGCGGCGTGAAGCGCTGCAGATAGAAGGAATCGTCGAGAGACTGCCTGCGGGCATCGATCCACCCGTGACAGATGGCGGCGTCCAGCAGCTCCTGATAGGGGACCGTCGGCATCCCGGACCCCTTCTTGGCGAGCTTGCACCAAACGCCGGTCGCGTCGGCGTGGTGGCGCTCGAGCCAGCGCTCCCAGTCGGCGAGCGTCTCGCAGGGAAAAGTGGCCTCGTCCGGGGGCATGACCTCATCTTTGCACCCGCTATAGTCGGCCGCCGCCCACCACGGGTGCACCGCTATGGCCGCCGAAACTCCCCTCTACGACCTGATGATCGTGCTCTCGACGCTCGTCGAGGACGATCGCCGCGCGAACATCCTCACCGATGTCGAGGCCCAGATCAGCAGCGGCGGAGGCACGCTCGAGCGCAACGACGATTGGCGCACGCGGGCACTTGCCTACGAGATCCGCCACCAGCGCGAGGGCGAGTACCACCTGATCCAGTTCAGGGGCGCGCCGAGCTTGATCGAGGCGCTCTCGCACAGCCTGCGGATCGATGACGCCGTGCTGCGGTTCCGGATCATCAAGGTCCTCCCGGGCACTCCGCCTCCGCCCGAGTCGGCTCCGCCGGTCGCGGTCGCGGCCCCGGTGCCGGCCGAGTCTTAGCCTCCCTCTGTCCGCGGCGGGCGTTGAACAGGATCGCGTCATGGTCGTCTGCGTGGAACAACGGTCGCGTCGCGGAGCCTCGGCGTGCAACACGATCGTGACGTGGAGTGTCCGCGCGTCACAGCAGTGCAACGTTTCCGACCATTTTCCGCGGACGGCTCAAGTAGCCGCCTGACCTCGCCATAGACTCGGCTACGAGCTTTCAAACGTTCTCGAAAGGAGCCTCGCAATGGCAGGCACCAACATCAACCGCGTGATCATCACCGGGAACCTGACCAAGGATCCGGACCTCAGCTCGATCTCGTCCACCGGCACATCGGTGTGCTCGCTGCGAATCGCGTGCAACGGCCGGCGCCGCAATCCCGAGAGCAACCAGTGGGAGGACCAGCCCAACTACTTCGACGTCACCGTGTGGGGCGCCCAGGGCGAGAACTGCGCCAAGTACCTGAGCAAGGGCCGTCCGGTCGCGATCGACGGTCGGCTGCGCTGGCGCGAGTGGACCAGCCCCGAGGGGCAAAAGCGCCAAGCGGTCGATATCATCGCGGAATCCGTGCAGTTCCTCGGCGGGCGCGATGACGCTGGCAACGGGAACGGGTTCTCGAGCAGCGTCCGCGCGACAGAGAGCGACGTCCCGATCGACACCGGCGATTTCGAACGCACGCCGGTGAACGCGGGAGCCGACGAGGACATCCCGTTCTAGAGCGGAACCGCGCATAACTCAGAGCATCACGCTAGGCTGAATCGAAGTGGCAAAGCAACGCAGACGACCGGTGCGCCGGCGCGACCGAAAGGGCGGGACGACTTCGACCCGTCGCAAGTCGTGCCCGTACTGCCGCGACAAGATCGATCAGGTCGACTACAAGGACGTGTCGATGCTGCGGCGGTTCATCTCCGACCGCGGCAAGATCCGCTCACGGCGGATCAGCGGCGCGTGTCGTCGTCACCAGAGCCAGGTCGCGCGCGCGGTCAAGCGGGCACGCGAGCTCGCGCTGCTCCCGTACGTCGCTGAGGGAAGCGGCGATCACCGGGGTGGCCGCGGGGATCGCGACCGCGATCGCGACCGCGACCGCTGAGTCACGGAAACGGGTCGAGATGCCTCAGGCGATCCTGCTTGAAGACGTCGAAACGCTTGGCGAGCGCGGTGCGGTCGTCGACGTGTCGGCCGGCTATCTGCGCAACTATCTGGTTCCGCGCAAGCTCGCTGAGCCGGCCACGACCTCTTCGATCAAGGTCGCCCAGAAGCGCCGCGAGGACGCCGAGCGGGCTGTCCGCGAGGCCGAGGAGCGCTCGCGCGAGAGCGCCGCGGTCCTCGGGCGGACGGTGCTGACGATCCCGCAGCAGGCCGGCGACGATGGCCGCCTGTTCGGCTCGGTCACGACTCAGGACATCGCGGACGCGATCCGCGACGCCCGCGGGATCCGCATTGACCGCCGCAAGATTCACCTCGAGGATCCGATCCGCAACATCGGGACGTACATGGTCGTCGTCGAGGTCAATGACGATGTGACTGCGACGGTCAAGACCATGGTCGTTGCTGCCTCTTCTTAAGCGCTCTGGGTGACCAAGGCCTGCGGATTCCGCGCAGGTGCTGTTTGGGTGCGAAGCGCTGGTGTGGGCGCATGCGATTGCGACCTGCGCGGAACCGCAACCTTGCTCACCTGCCTTGGATGAGACGACCTTGGCCTCCGACGCGTCTGGTTTAGCGCAGGAGCCCGAAACGTTTCTCGATCTCCGTTTCGGGCTCTTGCGCAGTCCACGAGGCTGGCACCGGCTGGG
>DATNKY010000362.1:0-2160 GCA_035603155.1 Solirubrobacteraceae bacterium | reverse complement strand
CGCCCGAGACGATCAGCCGACGCGCGCCCCGGTGGGTGATCGCGGCGACCTGATCGGCGCTGCACCCATCGAGCAGGCGCTGGTCGCCCACGCGGCGCGCGAGCAGGTCGAGCTCCCCGCCTCGCTCGGTACGTACGTGGTTCGCGCTCACCGTCTGACAGCATAAGTCGGGGATGACCTCTACCAGAACCGCACTCGACGCTGACTGGCTCGGTGCTTGTCGGCGCGCGGTCACAGGACTCGAGCGGCTGCTCGCGGCGACCCCGCTGACCGAGGACCGCGCCCGGGAGACCGGCACTCGCGGCAGCGGCGGTGACCGCACGCTCGAGATCGACAAGGCCGCCGAGGACGTGGTCGTAGACGAGCTCGACGCGTTCAGAGCCGAGGGCTACCGCTTCTGCGCCGTGTCCGAGGAACGGGGCGTGATCGACTACGGCGATTCCACCGTGCGCGTGATCATCGACCCGATCGACGGTTCGCTGAACGCCAAGCGCGATGCGCTGCACTATGCGCTCTCGATCGCCGTCGCCGACGGTGAGAATGCCTCCGACGTCCAGTTCGGGTTCGTGCACGACTTCGGCGCGCGCGAGCAGTGGTGGGCTTTCCGGGGCGAGGGCGCGTTCCGCGACGGGGTACGTCTCGACGTCTCGCCCGGCGAGCGCCGAACGCCGGATGGGAGGCTGGAGCTGGTCGGGATCGAGTCCGCCGATCCGCGGTGGGTGGCAGCCTCGATCGACGGGCTACTGGGCTGCACTCACCGCGTGCGCGCGCTCGGGACGATCGCCAGCACCCTCTGCCAGGTGGCGGCGGCGCGATTCGATGGGATGGTCACCCTCCAGCGCTCGCGCGGCGTCGACGCGGCCGCGGGGCAGCTGATCGTTCGCGAGGCGGGTGGCCTGGTCTCGTTCATCGACTGCGAGGAGCCGCTGGCGGCGCGAATGGACGCGACGCCGGTCTCGCACCTCGTCGCGGCGCGCACGGCGCGGGGCCTCGAGGAGCTCGGACGGGTCCCGGCGTGATCGACTGGATCCTCGCCGAGAAGCTCGCGACGTACGTCGCCGGCCGCGGAGACGGCGCTCCGCCTCGGGCAGATCTCGTGGAGCTCGCGATCGAATCCGAGCGCCGCGTGACCGCCTACACGGGGCTCGAGCCGTCGCGGCCGCTGCCGCCGCCCGAAGGGATCGGGCGCCGCGAGTGGATCCGGACCAACATCGACGGAATGCGCAGGCTGCTGGATCCCGTGCTCGAACGTTCGACCGGCCGCCTGGGACCGCTCCGTCCGGCGGTCTCGCTGATGATCTCGGCAGCGGTCACGACCGAGGTCTCGATCCTGCTCGGCTACCTCGCCCAGCGGGTCCTCGGCCAGTACGAGCTGGTGCTGCTCGACGAAGGCCCCGACGCGAGCCCGCCGCGATTGCTGTTCGTGCTCCCGAACCTCGGCCAGGCGATGCGGAGCTTCGGCGCCCGCGACCAGGAGTTCATGACCTGGGTCGCGCTGCACGAGGTCACCCACGCGGTCCAGTTCACCGGCGTCCCGTGGCTCCACGGCCATGTCTCGGGGCTCGTCCGGGAGCTACTCGAGAAGGCGGAGCTGAGGATCGACACGCCGCACCGGCCGAGGATCCCCTCCGCCGCCGGGGTCCGGCGGGTCGGCACTGCGCTGCGCCACGGCGACCTGCTCACGATCTTCACCAACAGCGCCGAACGTGAGACGCTCGACCGCGTGCAGGCGGTGATGGCGGTGATCGAGGGCCACGCCGAGCATGTGATGGACGCCGTCGCGCCGGACCTGCTGCCGTCGCTGCCGCAGCTTCGCGAGACGCTCGATCGCCGCCGTCGCTCGCAATCCGGCCCGGCACGGCTGCTGGCGCGACTGCTCGGGCTCGAGCTCAAGCTGCGCCAGTACGAGCAGGGCAAGTACTTCTGCGACGCGATCGTGCGGCAGGGGGGCACCGAGACGCTGAACCGCGTGTTCAGCGAGCCGGCGGCATTGCCCACGCTGGGCGAGCTGCGCGATCCCAACGCCTGGCTGGCTCGCGTCGGTGTCGATGGCGCGGAGGCTCGGCGCTTCACCGCATAGCCCGCCCGCTGACCGTCGCCCGTTCCCGAGTCCGCGGGAGTGTAACCATGCTCAAGCCCCGGTTTACAAACATATGTTCG
>DATNKY010000154.1:0-4321 GCA_035603155.1 Solirubrobacteraceae bacterium | reverse complement strand
GGCGAACGTCCCGGCCGAGCGGACGATCGTCAACTTCCACGAGGGCCTGGGGTGGGTCGCGCAGGTGGCGATGTTCCTGACGCTCGGGCTGCTCGTGTTCCCTTCGCACCTTCCGTCGGTGGCGCTGAAGGGGACCGTCCTCGCGGTGGTTCTGGTACTCGTGGCCCGTCCGCTCGCGGTCGCGGTCGCGACGCTTCCGTTCCCGTACAGCTGGCGCGAGCGCGCGGTGCTCGGCTGGGCCGGACTGCGCGGCGCGGTGCCGGTGGTGCTCGCGACCTTCGCCGTGATCGACCACGTCGCGCGCAGCGTCGAGTACTTCGACCTCGTGTTCTTCGCCGTGCTCGTCTCGACGCTCGTCCAGGGCTCGACCTTCGAGGCCTTCGCGCGGCGTCTACGGCTGACGACAACGGAGCCGGCGCTGCCGCGTCCGATCGCCGAGAGCGGGACGATCCGGCGCCTGGGTGCGGAGGTGCTCGAGTACCCGGTCGCCCCCGATGACGCGCTCGTCGGCGCGCACGTGCGCGACCTCGGCCTACCCCGCGACGCGGTCGTCAACGTGATCGTCCGCAATGACCGGGCGATTCCGCCGCGGGGATCGACGCGGCTCGAGGCCGGCGACGAGCTCCATCTGCTGATCAGCGAGGAGTCCGCGCCCGCTGTGCGGGATCTGATCAGTGGCTGGCGTACGGGACCGATTGGGCCGCCGCCGCGCCCGCCGCGGCCGGTCATGGGCCGCCGCTCGATCTTCTCAGTCTGGAGCTGGAACGAGGACCGCGATGGCGACACCGCGCGTCCGCAGGCGATCGCCGATCAGTCCGTGGTGGAGCAGCTGCGCATCCGCCGTGACCGGCCCGGCGGCCTGTTCGTGCTCGCCGATGGCCGCTACGCGGTGACCGGGCCGCTGGCCGCGGTCGGCTCGCGCGGCGACCTCTCTGACTGGGCGCGGCGCCGGATGCGGACTGCCGGCGACGACGAGCGCGCGTGGCTGCAGACCGTGATCGGTGCGCTCGCCGCCGATCAGGTGGGGCCGACCGGGTCGCAGTAGTCGTCGGTGGGCGAACGCCGCTCGGAGCCACGCGCACGGAGCAGCTGCGTCAGTGCGCGAACGCGGCGGGCGGCCCCGCGGTCGCCGATGCGATGTCAGTGCGCGAACGCGGCGTGCGGCCCCGACGACGTGTGCGGCAACGGACCGCTCAGCGACTGCAGTTCCTCGGTCTGCTGGCCGAGGAAGTCGAGCAGGTTGTCGGCCATCTCCAGGTGCATTCCCGCGCGCACGACGATCCGCAGCACGCTGAGATCCTGGCGGTTCTCGGGGAAGTTGTACGCGGGGACGAGCCAGCCGCGCTCGCGCAGGCGGTCCGAGACGTCGAACACGGTGTAGTTCTCGATGTCGTGATTGAGCGCGAACGCGAACACCGGCAGCTCATCGCCCTTGGAGATCAGCCGGTAGGGCCCCATCTTCGAGACCCCGTCCGAGATGTAGGTCGCGATCTCCTGCAGGTTCTGCATCAGATCCGTGTACCCCTTACGCCCGAGCGCCATGAACATGTAGTACTGCAAGATGACCTCGCTGCCGGGGCGGGAGAAGTTCAGCGAGAAGGTCGGCATGTGGCCGCCGAGGTAGTTGACGTCGAACACGAGGTCACGGGGCAGCGCGGCCTTGTCGCGCCAGATCGCCCAGCCGACGCCGGGGTAGACGAGCCCGTACTTGTGGCCCGACGAGTTGATCGACTGCACGCGCGGGATCCGGAAGTCCCACACGAGGTCGGGGACCAGAAACGGCGCCACGAAGCCTCCGGACGCGGCATCGACATGCAGCGGGACATTTAGTCCCTTGTCTGACTCGAGCTGGTCAAGCGCGTCGGCGATCTCCTTGACCGGCTCGTAGCTGCCGTCGAACGTCGAGCCGAGAATCGCGACCACGCCGATCGTGTTCTCATCGCAGTGGGCGACCGCGCGGTCGGGGGTCAGGTGGAAGGTCTCGCCCTCCATCGGCACGAGCCGCGGCTCGATCTCCCAATAGCGGCAGAATTTCTCCCAGCAGACCTGGACGTTGGCGCCCATCACCATGTTCGGCTTGTCGGTCGGCTTGCCGGCGGCCTTCATCCGGTCCCGCCAGCGCCACTTGAGCGCCATCCCCGCCAGCATCGCGGCCTCACTCGACCCCGTCGTCGAGCACCCCGTGGCGGTCTCGTGCTCGGGCGAGTTCCACAGATCGGCGAGGATGTTCACGCACCGTTCCTCGAGCTCGGCCGTGACCGGGTACTCGTCCTTGTCGATCATGTTCTTGTCCGCCGTCTCGCCCATCAGCAGGGCCGCGGTCTTCGGCATCCACGTGGTCACGAACGTCGCCAGGTTCAGCCGCGCCTGCCCGTCCAGCAACAGCTCGCTGGTGATCCACTCATATGCGTTGTCGATACCGGTGCCGTGCTCCGGGAGCGCGTCGATCGGCATCTCATGTTTGCCTCTCGCGTGCGTGACCAGCTTGATGTCGTGGTTGTGCCGCCGGTCCGGCTCGCGTGCGCTGAGTGCCATTCCCGATCTCCTTGAGGTGTGTCGCCCGCTAGGTCTCGCGTGCAAACACTACGTGCTGTGCCCGGAGGCCGGGGTGGTGCAGGCTGGTGGTTGTGCGCTATGGGCGGAACGCAACCGCGCCCGGAAACCCCTAGTCGGTGGCCAGGATCACGTCGGATGCCTTGACGATCACGGTCACGTTGCTGCCTTTGGCGAGGCCGAGGTCGTCCACTGCCTCGACCGTGATCGACGCCACGAGCCGTTGGCCGGACACGTCGACCGCGACGTTGGCGATCGCCTCGCCACGGTGGATGTCAGACACGATTCCGGCGAGTTTGTTGCGGGCGCTCAGTTTCACGTTCGCTCTCCTTGCGTTGGGGTGCGTAAACCTAGTATGCGCGGGCGCCCGGTGATCAAATCGGGCGGACGTCGGGTGATCAGGCCGAGTCGGCGTCGGGTGACCAGGCCGAGTTGGCGTCCGGTGACCAGGCCGAGTCGGCGTCCGGTGACCAGATCGCATCCAGCCGCGGCGGCTTGCGGAACACCAGCCCGCGGATCTGCGCGGGCCGCTCGGGGTCCGGCCGGAGATCTTGAAGGCGCGCCAGCAGCGTGCGCAGGGCGGTCCGCGCTTCGAGACGTGCGAGATGGACGCCGACGCAGACGTGCGGGCCCTGGGCGAACGCCAGGTGCCGGCGGTTGGATCGCTTGAGCTCGAACTCGTCGGGGTCTGGGAACACCGACGGATCGCGGTTGGCGGCCGCGAGCGAGAGCCGGACGAGCTGGCCGGGCTCGATCTGCGCCGGCCCGAGCGCCACGGCCCGGGTCGAATACCGGTCGATCACGGTGGCTGCCGGTTCGAGCCGCAGCGACTCCTCGATCGCCGCGTCGAGAACCTGCTCGTCGGTGCGCGCGCGCTCGAGCTGCTCGGGGCGCTCGAGCAGCATCAAGGCGGCATTGGCGATCATCCCCTCGGTCGTCTCGATCCCGCCGAACAGGAGCACGGCAGCGTCGGAGATGATCTCCTGCGTCGACAGAGTCGAGTTGGCGGCGGCGGCGCCCAGCAGTGAATCGCGATCACCGATCGCCCGTTCGAGGCGCTCGGCGAGCGCTGCGAACGCGGCCTCTCCGTCCTGGGTCGCGCCACGTCCTTCGGTGATCGCTGTGACCGAGCTGACGATCGCGTCATACCAGCCCAGGACGTCGTCGACCTCGTCGCGCTCGAGCCCCAAGGCTCGCGTGACGATCGCGGCCGACATCGGGCCGGCGAATCCGCGCCGCAGCTCTCCGCTCCCGGCCGGCTGCAGCGCGTCGACGAGCTGCACGGCCTCGCCGGCGGCCGATTCGGCGAACCGCTCGGAGACGGCCGCCGGGCGGAACGGGCCGGTGAACGGCGCGCGATGGCGGGCGTGTCGCTCGCCGTCCAGGCTGAGCATGCTCGGGCCGATGACCTGCCCGGTCGAGAACCGCGGATCGTCGACCGTGAACGTCTCGGGATCGCGCATCGCCGCCAGGACAAGGTCATGGCGCGTCACGAGCCAGCCGTCGAGGCTCGGCAGCCACGAGACGGGTTCGTCGGCGCGCAGCCGCGCCAGGACAGGGTGGGGGTCGAGGTCGAGTTGCTCGAGCGTGACGCCCGCGCCGATCGGGAACCGATTCACTCGATCATTCTGACGGCGGCGGTGAGCGGGCCATCCGCAGCGCCGCGGCACAGATGGATCTCATTCCGACGGCGGCGGCTGGCACCCCAGCTCGATCAGATGGCGCAGGAAAGCCTGACGGTCGCGCTCGGGATGAAACGGCTCGGGCC